>NZ_JBQENT010000044.1:0-46200 GCF_052044855.1 Metabacillus sp. 22489 | reverse complement strand
CACTGCCAAACAAGTAGTGTAATGGAGTATTTCACACAAAAAAATAGAGAAAGGTGAATTTGAGTACCCTCAAATTCACCTTTCTCACTATTTAGAGCTAGTTATGTCCCAGCCTCTTTTCACTAATTAGTCCATTAATTTTAATTGCTGCTCGTCAATAATATATTTCCTGTCTGCCACCTCCCAGGTAAATCTGCGATCATGTGAGACGAAAATAATCGTACCTTCATATCCCTTTATAAATCTTTGCAATGCTTCAATCGCATGGATATCCAAAAAATTTGTCGGTTCGTCTAATAATAAAATATTATATTCTCCTAAAAACAGCTGACATAATTGTAAACGAATCGCTTCACCACCACTTAATGATTTCACACTTTTTTGTATATCAGTTCCGACAAACTGCATCGAATGCAAGACACTTCGTAAAAATCCTTCATCATAATCCGAGCGATTTTTCACGAATTGAAGAACTGTCTCGTTGCTCGTAAATTGGTAGCTCATTTGACGAAAATAGCCAATTTTTGCTTTTGGTGAAATGATTAAACCTGATAACTTATTTGCAATCTGGCAAAGTAACGTACTTTTCCCACTCCCATTTCTGCCCATTATCGCTATTTTTTCACCGAGTGGCAGCTGAAAGCTTACTTCATCTAATAATACTTTGTTCTCAACTTGAAGGGTAAATCGGTCTGCCATAATTGGAAACTTATTATGCAATTCCAGCCTTTTTGATTGATGGAAGATAATCGGTCGCTCCTCTTTTACAGCTTCAACTTCCTGAAGCTTTTCCATTCGTTGCTCAATAGCCTTCGCTGCACGCTGAATCGCTTTTTGACTCGTTCCTTTTGATTTTGTCATAAATGACTTATTTGGTTTGGCATTTGCCTCTCTTTTTGACATTTTTCCTGCCTGCGCTACTTTTTCGGCTTTTTTCATTTTTTCTTGTGCTGCCTTTTCGAGCCGGCCCTTTTCCTTCATAAACTGTTCATGCGCTTGGCTCTGTTGCTCCCGTTCTAGCTTCTTTTGAACCAAGTAATTGCTATAATTTCCTGAATATACACGCACCTTTCCATCATGAACCTCCCAAATTGTTGTTACGAGCTTATCTAATACAGCACGATCATGGCTAATTAAAATAAGCGCTCCATAATAATATTTTAGTTCATCAAGTAAAAACGAAATACCGTCTTGATCTAAGTGTGTTGTCGGCTCATCTATTAGTAACGCTTCGTTGTATTGTGTAAACAATTGAGCAAGCTTCATCCTTGTTTGTTCTCCACCGCTTAACTGATTAGAATCCATTGGCACACCTAATTTTCCTAGTAATGCTGGATCTGCTTCATAGTCTCTAGGAGCTTCAAGCTGCTCAAAGTAGCCATACTCTACGTGGCGATTAACCTTTCCATTTGTTGGTTTCACGATACCAGCCATTAGCTTTAATAACGTGCTTTTCCCAGCACCATTTTTCCCAACAATACCAATTCGGTCAAATTGATGGACAGCTAATCGTTCAATTTTTAAAATTTCTTTATCTAAATAAGTGATTTCAATATTTTCTAATTCAAAACATAATTGTTCCATTATTTGCTACCTCCCGAAATAATTAAATTCATTTCGTACCGATAGCGAATATCGATACGAGCATCATTTCATGCTTCATGCTCGTATCAAAAGAATAGTAAAAATTGCATAATCATTCCCTCCTCCTTTATTTTCATTACACAAAAAAATCACAGGTGATCTGCCTGTGATTTCAGAGTAAAGGGATATAAGTCCGTCCTTACTTGGCAAGAGCTAGTAAAATTAAGCCACCAAGTAACCTTCCTTTCATTCCATAAATATCAGTATGCTGCCTGCATAAAAAAAGAAAGGCAGACCCAATCCACCTTTCTAAATCATTCCTAATAGTACCTATCACTATAGCGATAGTAAAAAGAAATAATATCCTATTTCTTGCTAAATCAAGAAAATGACATGTATCTCTTATTTGTATGAAGATTATTAAAAAAGGACAGACTACTCCCGTTTACTCTGTTTATCCAAACAGAGCCTTTGACAATATTCAATTACTGGTTCAAAGCTGGGAATCGTAGTCTCATAGAATGTGTCATTTTTTAATAATCCTCCTTAAAAATGTAAATACATATTTTATTATAGATTCTCTATACAAAAAAGTCAAAATACATAAGGCTATTCCTATCCGCTATAGTACTAAAAAAACGACCTTCTTATTGAAGAATCGCATGCTGGAGATCGAAGGGAAATCTTTTATCGATCATTTGCTATCGTTAAAATCTGTTAACATTCTATCTATGCAGGAAAACCTTTTACATCTATCTCTTCCTTACTTCCTAATTCATTGTCCTTACAAAAGTTACACGATGAAAACCAGGAATAAAAAAATCCTTTTCGTATTTAACTAACTGAAACCCTATATGCTTATAAAAGATTATCGTAGCTTCATTTTCAGGATGACCCAATGTATATAGAATAACTTTCCTTTCACCCAATTTTTCAACCTGCATACAAATTGTCTCTATTAATGCCTTACCGATACCCTGTCGCTTAAAATCCCTTTTTACAACAACCCCAACGATTTCAAATAGGCCTGTTACTTCATCATATCGATACCCTGCATGACCAATGATTTGATTTGCTTCTGTATAGGCAACATAAAAACCGTTTGATTTACGATTAGATTTCAGCTTCAAAAAGTTACTCCAACGTGGAGGATATTTATCTATAATAAACGATGGAAACTGAAGAGGATGGTCTTCCATCAGTTTTTTAACTTCATCCTGGTCCTCGCTTACCAAAAGACGGATATTCATACTCCACCCCCATTTTTTCTGTAGACGAAAATTGACCACTACCTCTTCCAATCATACTCCATCAGATTGGCTGTCTGTATCGCTCTTTCTTCCCCTAATAACCTTTCAACAACATATAAGGACATATCAATACCAGCTGAAACCCCAGCAGAAAATACAAATTTCCCATTATCAACATAGCGAGCATCCAATAGCTCTGCAGACTTAGGTGCGACCTCTTTTAGTTCATTAAGGGCCAAACGATTTGTTGTCAGCTTTAAGCCGTCAATTAAATTCGTTTTTGCCAGGATCAATGCTCCTGTACAAACAGACAAGACAAGTTCTGCATCAATTGAGACTTGCTTTATCCAATTGAGGATTGATTCATTCTTCATTTCTTTTCTTGTACCCCATCCTCCAGGTATGATAACGATGTCTAGAGTCGGACAATTCTCAAAGGAAAACGCAGGATTTATACTAAGATTCCCTAAGGCAATGATAGGCTGTTGTTTTTCAGCAACTGTATAAACATTGAAATCCTTTCCTCTATTGCTCGCAGTTATAAATACTTCATATGGACCTGTAAAATCGAGAATTTCGACATTTTCAAAAATCAAAATCGCAACATTCCTGGAAGCTTTCTCATTACTCATCTAATCATCTCCCTAAAAATAATAAAAAAGCATTTGAACATTCAAATGCTTTGCCCAGGCGTACGACATTATAAATATGTATTCCCTCGTGGTTATCCACGTTACGCCAGTTATACATACCAGAAATTACCTATAAATATATCACAATTTTCAGAATAATACAATAAATTATTCACATAGTTTCTAAAAAAGCAACGGAAAGCTATGAGCAAAAAAAGCCCTAAAAATTGTCATAATATTTCTAACGAATTTAACAAAAAATAAATAGAAAACGATTGAAGGAGGTTCAATAAATGGGCAAAGATCGCCAAGAGAAAAAACTACGCGAAAGCAAACGTGTTGAGTCAGATCGTGACCAATCATTAAATTACCCAGGTGCAACTACTTTAGAAGGACCTGAAGCTGCACGTGAGCGAAATAAGTAAATGGAAAAAGGCTAGTCGAAATATTTGACTAGCCCTGTAGAAACATAAGCATGATTCTGTAATATTAAATAAATGCTACCAAATGGCAGCTAAAATTACATATCAAAAAATGGTTGGAACCATTCCTCCATCCATACGGATTGGAGCTCCCTTGAATGCAGACGCATATGGACTACATAAAAATGTAGCTAGTCTCCCTATTTCCAGCGGTTTAATAAATCGCTGTATTTCAGATTGAGGTAGATTATTTATCATAAACTGTCTTTCTTTTTCTGAAAAAGGCATATGATCATGATTGTAAATACCCTCAATAATTTGTTGCACATTTTCAGAAAGCGTTGGTCCAGGCATAATCGTATTGACTGTAACATCGGTTCCTTTTGTTAATTTTGATAAGCTTTTTGCCAATGATAAAAGCATCGATTTTGTCATACAATATTGAGGCATTTGTCCAGAAGGCATTACTGCTTCTTCACTTGCAATAAAGATAATGCGGCCATCATTATTTCCCAACATTTTAGTTAAATAATATTTGGATAATCCATTTGCAGCTAAAACGTTAGTACGGAAGTATTTTTCCCATATTTCATCGGTAACATCTTCATATTGCATAATTTCATATATTCCCATGTTATTAACTAAAATATCAACATTGGGAAATTTTTTTACTAATGCTTCTCGTTGTTCGGCATCAACAATATCAGCTGTAGCATTTTGAGGAGAAGTAGCTGGAAAAGCTGATTTAATTTCCTTTACAGTTTTTTCTACCTCTTCATAACTACGTCCATTTATAAGAACGTTAACTCCTTCTTTAGCCAGTTCTATAGCTATTGCTTTCCCTATTCCTTTTGAGGAACCTGTAACTAAGGCTGTTTTATTGTTTAATCCCATTTCCATCATATACTTCTCCTTTGCTTTCCTTTTCATTTAAGACGTTTTCACCTTATCGAATTTATAGTTGCATATTCATTTCTCCAATTCAAAGGGGTATTTCCTTCCCAACCTCGGAAGGCCCGATAGAACGAGCTCTGATCTTTATACCCTACAAGAAAAGCCACTTCTTTAATATCTAAAGATGGATTTGCTAAATACTCCCTTGCCTGTTCATGGCGGGCTTCTCTCAAAAGCTGTTTGAAGGTAGTTTGTTCGTCAGTTAGCCGGCGCTGTAAGGTACGTTCGCTCATTCCCAACTCACTTGCTACATGGTGTATTTCTAGTCGTTCTCCTGTTAAATTGCGTTTCAATATCCACTTAACTATCTCTGTTATAGAGTGACTTTGTCGCTGTTCTTCCAATGTTTGGTCTAGGACAGGCGTTAATATGTCCAGTAATTCAGCATTGTAAGAAGCAAATGGACGATCTAAATCTCTTCTATGCAATGTCAATCTGTTACACTTAGCACCCATTTGGATAGGACAGCCAAAGTAATCTTCAATTCCTTTTACTTGATTCATTGAATGTTTAAATTCTACTAATCTCGCTTTTAAAGGAATACCAGTACCTCGTCGCCCTAGCTCTAGTAAAAATGCAAGTGTAGTTCCAACAAGCAATGGTGGACCAGGTTGATCAGTATCAAGCCATTCCACTTCGATTGTACAAATTTCTCCTTCCTCCACCATTCGAATATTTTCAGGAGGACATATTTCTTTGTAACGAGACATTCTCTTTAGAGCATCCCTATAATCACGAGCATGGTAAGCTGCCAGTACTGACGGTGGATATTGAGCTGTTTCAAATACTATTGGAAGCTTAATGATCCCATCGTCCATGTCACCGATAATATCGGAATATGCTTGCCAAATTGCGAAATATTGCTCAGTAGTAACAACTGATTCAGTGATTACAGTAAGCGGCATTTTTGCTTTCCTAACCACATCTTGAGCCATAATTCCAAGTTGATACAGTCCCGCCCAAAATCCATCCGGTATTCTAATACGACTATGTGAAGTCATTTATTACACCCCTCTTATCATCAACACATTAACAGCTAGTTTTGTTAACGAGATAGTTATTTCATTTTACTTATATAATACAGTTCTGTAACTAGCATTAAACGACAATATGCTAGCAATAGACGTCAAACTATTAATGAGCTACTTTTATAAGATAACTTTTTAAAAAAAGAAGTATAACCTGAAAATATAGTTAGTTATTTGCATGAATCAATGACCTATTTTAACAACCATTTTCAATTCTGAATTTCTATTATATGAACATGGAACAAAAATACTAGCACCCTAGCGTTCCATGAAGGATAACTTAATTATTTCCATTCTTTCAGGTAGTGAAGTGAACTTATGACTTCTTCATTACTGCAAGAAAGTTTTACCATTATTCCCCCTTAATGATGAAAGAGAAGAAAAAGGTGACCATGATAGTAAAAGGAACCTTTAATACAGTAGCGTGAATTTTCAAAATCCTCTACAATGAAATCAGACACCTAATGTATACAACATACCAAAAAATTTTCTATTAAGAGAGGCGGTATGATTTAAAATGGAAACGGCTAAAAAGATTACTGTAGAAACAACAGTTCACATCCCAGTAGAAAAGGTATGGGAATATTGGACAGAGCCAGCACATATAAAAAAATGGAACAATGCTTCAGATGAGTGGCACACACCAGTAGCTGAGAATGATTTGAGAGCAGGAGGAAAATTTCTTTCAAGAATGGAAGCGAAAGATGGCAGTTTTGGGTTCGATTTTAGTGGAATCTACGATGAAGTGATTTTACATGAGGTTATTGCTTATACACTTGGTGATGGAAGAAAAGTTAAAATTACTTTTAAAGGTCTAGAAAACGGAACGGAAGTAATTGAAACCTTTGACGCTGAAACTTCCAATCCAATTGAGTTTCAACAACAAGGATGGCAGGCAATTCTAGATAATTTCAAAAAATACGCAGAGCAACCATCCATTTAAAAAGAGAGAAGATACTTCTAGTTACATTTTTATAAATCCAAAAAATAAATGGCAGTATTCATGATTATTCAATAACCATGAATACTGCTATTTTTTTAGTTCTTAGGTAGATGTCTGTAAACAAAACCTACTAACATCACACGCTCTTTACTATTGACTTATTACATTTTTGGAGCTTCCATACCATAATTTGCCCATTCTTCTTTAGAAGGGCCATAGATACCTGGAACTGTTAATCCTGCTTGTCGCATTAGAACGGTCATTTGTCCGCGATGGTGGCTTTGATGCTGAATCAAAAATAACAATAGTGATCCATTTGGAATTTTTTGACCTAAAAAGTCTATACATTCTTCTAAATCTTTATTGCTCCACCTAAGTTTTATTGACTGTATAAATGAATGGCTAGCTTGCAGGTAACTGTCTGCTATAAACTGAGCAGACTCTGGTACAGGCCAATCCTCTTTGGGAGCTTCAAAAGTTAAATTTGTATTAGATGCAATGATGCGAATAGAAGCAACTATGTGCCAAGCTATACGTCCTAACGTCCAATTCTGTGAGGTGATTTCCTGTTTAAGCGAGTCATCCGTTAAACTTTTGAGTAATTTATGAGTGACCCCTGATTCAAATTCCCAAGATTTTAAAAAATGGTCTATTGTTATAAACATAAAAAACCTCCTAAGTTTTTACTTAATCATTTCGCCAAATATTTCCTTTTCCCTTTAGATTATTTAAAAACACTAAAGTTTTATGATAACTTTTACCTCACCTATACTCCTTCCAGCAAAGAACTCTCGCATTTTCCATTTAAATTGAATAAATTAATTATATAATTAGGGCAGAAGGATTTTTTTATAAATTAAGCTCGGCTTTAATAAATGAAATAAAGTTTGTCGCTGTGGACAATGGCTCATCTTGCTTTCGCTTACAAAGCTTGATCGGATGTTTAATAAAAAGATCTTTGATATAAACCTTCCCCAGTTCTCCCTTAATTAGCTCATTTTCTACCGCAAGTGCAGGAACTAGCGCAGCACCATATCCTGCTTTTACTGCTTCAATTGATTCTTTCATCCCCTCAATTCCGATTTGAGAGAGAGGCATATCAATTCCGTTTGCGTTACATAACGAAAATAATTTTTTTCTCGTATAGCTCCCTTGTTCACGGAGTATGAACGGCTCTTTCATCATCTTTTCTAAAGAAATTTCTTTCCCATTATAATGATGATTGTGAGGTACAATGAAGATAAGCTCATCTTCTAGAAGTGTAAAATATTCAATCCCCTCTTCTTCCTTCGCCTCACCACAAATAAACGCCAATTGAACAGCATGGTCTTGCAGGCGTTGATAAGCTGTTTGCGAGCTTCCTTTAGAAAGCTGAACATCTACTATGGGATATGCTTTCTTAAATTTAACTAGCCATTTCGGAAGTACAGTGCTCCCAGGTAAATCCGTTGCACATATTTGCAGTTTACCTTTGACACCATTTCTTATATTCTGCATTTCTTCTTCAATTTTCGTTTCAAGTGTAAATAGCTGCTTTGAATAGACGGCAAGTATTTCCCCTGCTTCAGTTAATTGAATTGATCGTCCATTTGCAGTAATTAATTTCAAATCAATTTCCTTTTCAAGATTACGAATTTGAGCAGTTACAGCAGGTTGACTTATTAAAAGATTTTCTGCTGAGCGAGTGACACTCCCGCATTTTGCCACTTCAGCAAATATACGCAATGCATGTAGATTCATCGTTATCCCCTTTGATGTTATCAATTTTATTTACTTTATATAAATCACAAATAGGGTAGTTAAACAACAATAAAAATTGTAAAAAAACACTAAATTAAAAATGATAATTTAGTGAATTAGAAAACTTAAGCTATCTCATTTTTGAAATATAAATAATCTGACCTAGATGTTCAGAGTAATGTTCTAAACATCTTAACATGATTTCTACATTTGTTTGAGTTCTGTTTCCACTAAGAACTTGTGTCTTCAACATTTCTTCCTCTGTTAAAGCTTCAGCTACATTCATAAATCTTGAAAAGGATGTGTGTATAGTATTAATCAAGCTTTCCTTACGAACAAACAAATCACGTGAAAACTCAGCCTCTCGATTTCTCCAATCCTTCTCCTGCATGATCCCGACTTCAATTCTCTGATGAATATGACCAGATATATGAATAACTAAATTAGCTATACTATTACTTTTATTATTAGGCCTCCAATTCAAGTCTTCATCATTTAGTGAGGAAATTGTTTTGATCAATCGAAGTTCTAATTCAGCAAGTACAGCCCTAAAATGCTCTTTTATAAAATCATTCATTTTGTTTTACCTCCCACCTTTTCCTTTATTGTAAATTGCGCTGTAATGCCTTACTAATATATATTCATCTTTAATTCATCAATTTTTTTTATAAGTTTTAAGTTGCGCAAGTAATTGGATTTTGGTGAGTGTATGAATAAATCTGATTGTGTTCTTAAATTAAAATCTATAGAGCATCGATATTTACGACTTATACATCTGTTTTAATCCCCAGAATGCTATAGTTTAGATACACTAATTGACAAGCAAGTATTAGGAGCAGTTTACTTACCTCTTATGAAAGTTACTGATTATAGTTCAGAAACAAGATGTAATTCTTATAGAACCTGGGCAATGGGTATAAAATGTTGGTAAATCAAGATAATTTGCAAAGAACACAAATGATTCAATTCATTTGTGTTCTTTTTTGCTGTTATTCCACTAATTAATCATTAGCTCTTTTCTTTATAAGAAGATAGTATTTTAAAATGTACAGACCCCTCACCATTATTTTCTCTCAAGAAATTGTCCAAAAAGTTTATCATATACTGATGGCGTTCATTGGCGATCTTTATTGCTGCTGGGGTATTCATGCGATCCTTAAGTAATAAAAGCTTTTCAAAAAAATGATTAATCGTTGTTGTTCGTTGTGATTTATATTGTTCGGCTGTTTCATGCAGTTTCGGCTCAATAGCTGGGTTAAATAATTCCTGTCCCTTATATCCTCCATAAGCAAATGCCCTCGCAATCCCGATAGCACCAATCGCATCTAATCGATCGGCATCCTGTACGATTTGCCCTTCTAAGCTTTTCATTGGAGATTTTGTGCCTGCACCTTTGAATGAAAGATCTTTAATGATTTGGCAGACATGATCAATCACATCCTCTTCAGCCTGTTGTGATTCTAACCATTTTCTCGCCACTCTTGGTCCAACTGTCTCATCACCA
Source organism: Metabacillus sp. 22489 (assembly GCF_052044855.1). Lineage (NCBI taxonomy): Bacteria > Bacillati > Bacillota > Bacilli > Caryophanales > Bacillaceae > Metabacillus > Metabacillus sp. 22489. The sequence goes on along the minus strand of NZ_JBQENT010000044.1, from coordinate 36,143 downwards.
TTATTGAATTTCCAATCTGCAATATCATGAAGAAGGGAAGCGAGTTCTACTACTTCTTTATTGACTACTTCATTGGTTTCATTCATAATTTGAAGGCTATTCGAATAAACACGGTCAATATGCCACCAATCATGGCCCGACTCTTCTCCAAATAGTTTTCGCTTTACAAACTCCATAGTTTCTAACACAATATCCACTGTAATCCTCCTACCATTTTCCAAACATAATCGCGTTAATTATTTTATCCTAACATGAAAAATAGCCTTTTTTGCGTTGAATATCATTATTCCCTTTATCAATTCCGCTTTTCAGGCATGTACTTCAGCCATTTTTTTAGTTTATAGCTAATAAAAAGATACCCGACTATCGATATAGCAGATAATCCAACTGACAAATTCAAAATGAGATCATGAGAGGTATAGATACCCGCTACAATTCCTACAAATCCAAGCATAGTTAGGTGAAAGAATTGCTTTTTATTCGTTTCATATATTTTAAATTGAAATTGTCTTCTTTGTTCAATTTCCTTTAATCTTTCTAATTTTTCTGGAGCATTTAAAAATTCAGTAGCAGAATGAACGAATTTAAAAATCGGGTGTGATTGAAGCCAAGCCCAAACATAGGACCATTTACTATTCCCTTGTTTGTTCACCCATTCGATAAAAACAGGCTTACTTAACTCAATGGGATCTGCATCTGGTGCCAAATGACTGACAATCCCTTCTATCGTTACGAAAGATCTTCCTAAAAAGACAAATCTTGTTGGAACCTGAACAGGAAGTGCTTGAATCAAGTCGTTTATTTCCAATTTTAGTGCAATGAGGTCCATTTCCTTTAATTGCTCAGGTTGATAAGAGATAAATTCAGCAAATAACTGCTCGACTGTTTTCAAGTCTGCGTGGGGAAGCAAAAAGCCTAAATGTGACAGGCAGTCGACAGCTTTAGAATAATTTTTAGTTAAGACGCTTTCAATCAACCTTTGAAAATAAGTAGCATCCTTTTTAGTAATTTCTCCTATCATTCCAAAATCAAGCAAAATGATTTTTCCTTCCTTTGATACTAAAATGTTTCCTGTATGCGGGTCTGCATGGAAAATTCCTGGCTCAAGCCATTGGGGAAGAAAGACTTTTATTAGCTTTTTAGCCAGTTCCTCCCTAGTCACATCTATTTGAGCTAATCCGTTTATATCAGTAAGTCGAATCCCTTTTACCCATTCCATGACAAGGACATTTGCTGTACTAAGTTCCCGGTAAACTGATGGAATCTTTACGTCATCCATATCCTTAAATCGTTCCTTAAATAGCATAATGGTTTGAAGTTCTTTTGAATAGTCAAGTTCCTGCTCAATTACTTGTTTTAGTTCTTGAAACAACACTTTGAAATTGATAAACCCTTTTGGAATTGGAACAAGATAATCCATAAACCAAATAATGATTTTTAAAATACGAAAGTCTGTTTCAATAATCGAATCAATATTTGGACGCTTTACTTTAATGGCAACCTCTCTTCCATCTATTAAAACTCCTTTATATACCTCTCCAATGGACGCAGAGGCAATTGCGGTATTTTCAATGACAAGAAAGTGTTGATAGGGATCGCCCCATTCCTTCTTAAGAATTTCGTATATTTCCTTCCAATCAGAGGGAGGAACCTGGTCAGTAAGATCTTCTATTTGACGTATAAAAGCTGCAGGCAGCAAATCACTACGAGTACTTAAAATCTGTCCAATTTTAATGAGCAAACCTTCAAGCTCAAACAGTGTTTTACGAAATCGTTCTCCTATTTCTCCCCAAAGTTTTTCCCACTCTTTTTTAGGCTTTCTTCGAATCTTAAACCAATAAATTTTAAGGAATAAAACAAAAGCCATCGATAGTACTTTCCATATCCGAACAAGCTTACTTTTTGTTTTCATTTTCATCCCCCATATTATTGTTAAATGCTAATAAAAAAGCCTGTTACTAAAAGGCATAATAATCCCCTTAGTGACAGGCTCCTCCGAATCGATTCCATTTTGGTATTTAATTACTTTTATATTAGCATACCTCCATTTATTTTCTTACTGTTTTTTTGTTAAATTGCACTTCCCTGCTCATTATATAGAAACCTTTTAAGCTCCTTATTCGTATATAGCTTATAGGGTTATTGAAGCTAGTGTCATGTTCCACTTACATATCAAGTAGATAACCGGTTAAATTTGAAAACAAGAGTAGAAGTTTTGTCAAAAAGAGAGGGAATCATTTTGAAAAAATATGCTGAATTTAAACTTAACATAAAACCATTTGATGCTGCCTTAAAAATAACGGAGGATAGTAAATTAAAAGATTTAATTGTCTTTTACGATTATAAAGTAACAGGAAAAGATGATGAACAAATTTGTATTTTTGTCCTCGAGAAATATTTCTTAAGAACTTCAAGTACTGCTTCTTTAACTGTTACGATAGATAATTTTGACGGTGAGACAGTGATGAAATGCATCTCGACAGGAAATGGTGAAGGGATATTTGATATTGGCTGGGGATCTGGAAAGAGCTTTATCAATTCAGTTAGAACTCCGTTAATCCCTAATATTAAAGAAGAAGCACTATAGAAGGTAAAGGATAGATGACCAGGGAAAACACGCTGGTTTTATCTATCCTTTTTCTTTTTAATCATTATTGCTATCTATATTTTCATAACACTATAGCTTAGTTAAATCATCGTTTAACTTTCTTGCTTGATTTTTGAAGTATAGATAGAAAGCAAACCAGAACAAAGCATAGACAACAATCGAGATTACGAGCGTTAACAGGATACTTTTTATCGTATATGGAATCCAGCCAATTGCTAAAGCTAAGATGAAGTACAGCATCATAACCGTGAAAAAGTGAAGGATCGTCTGTTGATGAAGCTTGAATTTATGATTCTCAAAATATAACGGACCTACTGTAAAGAACCAGCCACAAAAAATACTACCTAGGGAATTTTTCAAGAATAAGTTACCATCGATTGTTTCAAAGTTTCCGAACAGAATATTCAAGTTGGTAAATAATACAGCAATAAAGCCTCCAAACAAAATACCTATTAAACTGCGTAAAATAAATTTTTTCATTCAGTTTTCCTCCTATTTAATTTCAAAGCCTCTTTTATTGTAGGGACATATGTGCGCGATACATATTCCTTATCCCCAGATTTAAAGTAAACACAGAGCGTACCATTGAAGGATGCTTCAAAACGACTCAGTTCATGGAGATTGGCAATGACTGATTTAGACAATCGGATAAATTTAGACGGTAGCAGTGCTTCTAACTCATAAAGCTTCTCTTTCAACATATATGAACTCGTACTAGTCACCGCGATTACTTGGTCTTTTTCAGTATGAATATAATGAATTTCATCCGGCTTTAGAATATATTGCATTTCTCCCTTTTTCCCAACTAAAAATTCAATTTTCTCCGCTTTTATGCCGTTTATAAAATTGATGATTCCTTGGACATTCTCATCTAACTGAGCAGTCTCAATTGTAATCTTCGTCTCCTTAATTGCTTTATCAACATTCAAGTATAATTTCAAGTTTCAGACACCTCTTTTCATTTAAAAGTATAGTCGTTCTAATTATAGATGTCTGCTAGTTAAAACAGCCTCCTTTCCTTGCTTCTACTGAAATTGTATGTGATTGTATATTTAAGATCGCTGAAATTCAGGTAAGTGGTAGGAGGCTTGAGGTAACATGCAGGAAATAATTTATGAAATGCATACGGATTTGGTTTCTTTATAAAAAAACCGGCAAAATACGTATGCCGGTAAAAATGCTGAATGAGGCTAAATATAAACTAATGAAGGCAGACAGCATATTCTCTTCTCTTTGAATAGCAGTTAGGGAAGCTAAAATCATAAGCATTAAACATCTAAATGAAAGGGAATACCTATACTAGATGCTTGTTTCCCACCTCTAATTCCCCAATTATCAAGGGTAGGCTCATGAATAGTTGTAATGATAGAATTTGTACTTATTGATAATGATTGGGATAATATCTCGGCAAATTCATTAAGTAATCTTTCTTTCGTTTCCATTTTTCGACCAGGAAACATTAAAATTTCAACAAAATTCTTCCCATCCTTCTGGCATAAACCAATTTGCTGAATCAATTTCTAAAAAAGTGACAGGTCCATCTTGTTTCGGCACTTTTAATATCGTTTGCAACTTATCTCTTAATCTATGTGCAATAACTTTCTTATCAATATCCTGTCTACTTTTCATATAAACCTTAACTAAAGGCATCGAACCACTCCAATTTTTTATGATTATTATTACTGTAATTTCAATATTTCTCCAAACAATCCTTCAACATAATAAAAAACGCCTCTTGTTAGTAGTAGAAACTCAATAAAATATTAATAGTGTAATTTGAAATGAAGTTTGAGCGTTTAAAACAAAGTTCGATTATTTATAAAAAAGATTTATCAATAACTTTCTAAGATTGTATAATGTATTTTGGAATGAAAAAACACAATTCGGTTGGTAGTCCGAATGCATTAAAAAATTTAATGTCAGTAACCTTCCCCTCCTCGGGATGTCCATCATTCTAGTTTAAATTGAGGAGGGACCTATAATGAAACTAACCATATATTATGATGGTCAATTTTATATAGGGCTTATAGAAATTGTGTCTGAAAATAAACTTAAAGCCTACCGTTATATTTTCGGTAAAGAACCAAAGGATCAAGAAGTATTAGATTTTGTTAACAGACATTTAATAAGATTGATTGAATCTAAAGAACAAATAGGGATAACTATCCAACAGAAAACACAAAAGAAACTCAACCCTAAAAGAATGCAAAGAAAAGTATCAAAAGAATTAAAGCAATTCTCTGTTTCTTCTAAAGCACAAGAAGCCATCAAGGCTGAATATGAACAACGAAAGAAAGAAAAATCAGCTGAAAATAAACAGCTAGGGGAAGAAAAAAAGGCGTATATTAGAAATGCCAAGGTTCAAAAAGCTAAAAATAAACATAAAGGTAGGTAACATAATTTCTATTTTTACAGACAACATTAGTTGTCTGTTTTTTCTATAGTTTCCAATAAATAGTTTTTAGACAAAATAGCAGCATAAAAGCTTTAAGTGGTGAACATTTTTTTCAACACTAAAGGTACAGTTTAGTTGAATAAACATAAAAAAGAACACAAATGATCGGTATCATTTGTGTTCTTGGAATTTATCCTAAACGGTCACCTTTTTTTACTTTTTGCTGAGGTTCTATTAGAACAACACCTTGTTCTGCATAAACTCCCATAACTAATACCTCTGAACTAAAATCAGCAACTTTCATAGGAGGAAAGTTAACAACTCCTAATACTTGCTTTCCAATTAACTCATCTAAACTATAACAATCTGTTATTTGTGCACTACTTTGTTTAATCCCTATTTCATTTCCAAAGTCTACCCACAGTTTATATGCTGGTTTTCGTGCTTTAGGGAACTTTTCTGCTCTGATAATTTCTCCAACACGCATATCTAGTTTTTGAAAATCGTCGAATGTTGCCATTGTAATGCCTCCTAACATTTCTCTGTTGGTTGTGGGGATAAGGAATGATTTTGTTCTTCCTTGCTATCATTAATAACGATTAACACTCCAAAGATAATTAATATAGAACCGATCCAAAAGGTTATACTAATCGTTTCTCCAAGTATTAACCATCCTAATAATGTCCCAAAAACAGGTTGAAAGAAAAAGAAAACTCCACCACTCGAGGCATTTAGCATTTGTAATCCACGATTCCATAATAGAAATGCAGTGGATGTAGAAATGACGCCTAAATAAATTAATCCTCCCCAAATTGTAGGCTTGGCTAATTCATTCATTTCAATTTGTGGTAATTTCGTTATAACAAAAGGAGTTAAAACAACAACCGCAATTAAAGTAGCGTAGGTAGTTACAACAATTTGTGAATATTCACTAGGCAAGCGTTTTATTAGTACAGACATTAACGCCCATGTTAATGCAGCAATAATAAGCGATATTCCTCCTAGTGTACTAGACATATCTATATTATCAATTCCAACTATAGTAATAACACCGATAGTTGCTAAACTAACTGAAATAGCTTTCTTAAAAGTCAGACTTTCTTTAAGGATTACACTGGCGAAAAGAACCATGAACGCTGGTGTTGTAGAGGTAATAATCGCTCCCATTTGTGCAGAAGAAAGCATTGTACCTGTTTCCTGAGTAACAATTGAGATCACATACCCAATAATTGCAATAGCAATTATTAAGCCAAAGTGCTGTTTTTTAATTTTCCAATTTTGTTTTGTCACAATTCCAATGATGACTAACGCAATAAATGCTATTAGATACCGCATCCACACAAGCTCTAATGGTGGTATGACTGCCACTAATATTTTAACGACAACATACATACCTCCCCAAATGCTTGAAGCTAGTATTAAGAATAATGAACCAATAAGTGTATTTTTCATGTTTTTACCCTCCGTTTTTAATTAGGCTAGTGATGCCCTAACGGAGAGAAGTATCTATTTAAAATCTCTCTCCATTATGAGCAGGAGAGTGCTACTGGTACATCATTTTCAAATAAAGGTGCTAAAAACATAATATCAACTCCTTATAATAGTCAATAATAATAAAATGATAACAGACATCAATAATAAATCAACCTGATATAATAAGAGATATTAGTATCTTTAACACCATTTCTGATACTATCAAGTGTTGAAAGTTACGAAGAGTTTCAAAATGTTAATTTTGGATTCCTTATCCCTTATGTTAAGCAGAATCTATTAGAATCAGGTTCTGGTTAAGTAGGAAGATTTCTACACAATTTGAATTATTATAGTTTTTTGGGGATAATAACCCCAATTTAATTTATTTTTGTAAATTGCTTTTTTCTGTTTGCATCATCTAATTACGATGAAACATTCGAAGATTGCTGTATTAGAGGAATTGAAGAAGAAACGGGATATATTGCCGAAATTATAGAAAAAATTAAGGTTAAAAAATGAACTTACAGACATCTAAATTTATCCGCTGAAGCCCATTATCTTTTAGTAAACATTTAGGCGGGAAAAGAAATTTTCAAGACCCTGATACTATTTATGATATTGGTTGGAAAATTAGACATACAAAACAAACGTGGTTTTCTATTGTTGCAACTATGAGCTGGTTAAATTTAAAACTCATCAAATTATTTTTGTAAATAATTGCACTTTCACAACACGGGTAGCTTATGTTCATAACTTTATTATACTAAATAGATATTTAATCAAAAAAATAACCGTTATTTTGATCGAACGTTTTTCAAAATAACGGTTTTTTATTTGCTGTTTTTTAGGGGAAAAGGGATATCTAAGATCGACCATTATTTTAAAGCTACAAATAGTTCATATATTTAATAAACCTAACCCTGTGAAACCTGTCGTAAAAAGTGTTTAACATCCACTTACTTTCAGTACTCTCTAAGCCTTTTTAGTTCATTCTTCAAGTAATTTATTGTTTCTACTCGCTCTTGTCCTTCTTGATCATCATATAGAAGCTGTTCAATGAACTCCCATATATCTTCAAGCCTTCTGCGCTTCTGATAGAAGCTTAGTGCATCATCATTGATAGCATAATTCTTGTGGGCTTTCTGGTAAATTTCCATAAACTCTTCGAAATATGGCTTCTCCACAAGGAACATCAAATCAGCTTCAACGGGAGCAAGCTTAAGGCCTTCCCAATCAATTAACATCAATTGTTCGGATTTTATTAAATTCCAATAGTGTAAGTCCGTATGACATAAAGCCATTTTTAAGTCACTTGCCTTCAAAAGCTTTGATAACTGTTCAACTTTAAAGATAGCTTCCTTTAATTGCTCGTTATAGTTGTCGATTAACTTTTTGACATCATGTGATAAATGGCTTCTCCCTTCGTTCAAAACATACCGTAGCTGTTCCAAAAACGGAACCGAAAAGTCCTCTTTTAACAATGGCTTATCCAAAACTACTTCCTCACCATAGTGGTGAAGCTCAACAATCATTTGTGTAAGCTGTTGAATTTGCTCCTTTGTTAAGTCTTGATCACCGATGGTCTCTCCATTTATATAATCGTACAGTAAATAAATATTTTCCTCGTCTTCACATTTAAAATTTCCGTTTTTAGTTATATATAGGATAGGGATTTTTCCGCTTAGCCTGCTATTTTCATTTAACCAAACTAAAATCGGTGCATACTGCTCAATGAGAGAAGCCCATTTTCGTGTGGATGCTCTGCTTTTTTCATATACTTTCAAAAAATATTTTTTAGTTCCATCAGAAACCTCATAGGCAAGAGCTGCCCAACCACCTTGCTGCTTTTTTATGTCAATCATATTGATTCCATAATAAAAGCTCAATATGTACTTGTATGCGTCCACAAGCTTTCACTTCCTTAGAATGATCATTTAGGCACCATTCACACAATTTACAACCAGTAAATATTCTTCAAAACGAAATTCCCCTTTTACTTTTATAATCGTGTCTGGTTTACTTCCGTCATTTTAGGAAATATATTAATCGGACACATACCAATCATTTTTCATGACATCATAAAAAGAAATGATACTATCCACTTCTCCATTTATTAATCGCTTATATACTTTATCGATTGGAAAAATTCTCGTATCACCGTCTTGAAGATGAATGATTTCACCATCACCGAATACATCCTCTTTAACCCAGGAAAGCTTAGGATTAATATATTTTATTATGAGCTCACCTAAATAGCTTCCCCAGATTAAAGACATTGAATAAATTTGATTTTTTGAAGGCTTATCTTTTGTATTTTTTAAATCATTTGAATAATAATTTAGTATTGCTTCTAAATCCTTTACATCCTTTTCTGAATAGGTAAAGACTACATCAAAGGAATTCGCATATTCAATTGCTTTTTTCCCCATACTCTGTAAATATTCTTCGATCGCCTCGTTCATCGTATTTCCCATATACCTCTTTTCTATTTTTTATGATTTACACATATGCTCATATTGGTGTCCGCTTATTACCATATTAGCGACTTTTTTATATCCTAATCTAGAATATAACTTCTTTGCTTTTGGATTGGCAATATCCACATTCAGCCCAATCGTACGGTATCCCTTCTGAATCGCTATTCGGCCCATTTCCTCAAGTAAAATGGAACCAATCCCCATTCCGCGGTATTTCTGATTTACGACGATTGAATCGATATACCATTCGTTTGGGAATGCCTCTCTATCAACAAATAGCTTTTCGTTCGGATCATAGCCATATTTTATTAGGACTTTCTTAAACGGTTCATCAATAATCAACTCATCTGCTGCTGGATAGCCAAAAATAATGCCAGCTATTTCACCATTTAATTCATATATTAGGCCACGTTTATACCCATATCGATAGGTAGGATCACAAACTGCCTCTGCGACCATTTCAATTAATTTGTCCTTTGAAATTTTCTTAAGAAGCGACAATTCCATATCCTCAAATATTTCCCATAAAAGGGTAGCAATCTCCTTCCCATCTTTTTGTGTAGCAAATCTAATCATCTGTATCCCACTTTCTATTTTATTTTTTTAAACTATAATAGTCTTTAAGCATTAACACTTCATTCAACAGTTAAAGTATAAACCTTCTAGTCATCCTAAGGTCAAACAAGAAAGATAAAGTTATGGAGAGAATCGGAATGAATTGGAAAATAAATGAGGTTGCAAATTTATATGATATAAGTTCACATACATTGCGCTATTACGAAGAAATTGATTTAGTTGTGCCTATGCGAGGAAATAATAACTATCGCATTTACACAGAAGAACATTTACAAAAATTAAATATTATTCGCGACTTAAGAAAATTGAATATGTCATTAGAACAAATTAAAGATTATTTAGAAAATCGTACAGTAGATAAAACGATAAACCTTCTAAAAACACAAAATGACTTTATTGAAAAGGAATTAAAGGACTTGCAGGAAAAACAAAATAGAATCTCTGAGAGAATCGAATTGTTTGCACATACTGATCAAATTAAGGAAGGTGAAATAACATTAGTTGAGTATCCTGATAGGTATGTCATTGCAAGCCTTGAAAAAGATATCGAAAGCTCACATGTAGACGTCTCTTTAAAAGAGCTTTATAAAAAATATGAAAGTAAACTACCTTACTTAGATCAAAATGTTTTCGGAAGCTTTCTCTATTTCAACGATACACATGGTAATTTCCCGTTAAAGCACCGTGTATTTTATTTTATTGAAAAATCAATCTCACAGACGCTAACCATCCCTAAAGGAACATATGCAACGATATGTTATAAAGGGAATTATACGAAAACACAAAGGTATTTAATGAAACTAAAGGAGTATATCGAAAAAAACAGATATGCCAGTGAAGGTGATTTTCTTGCAACATATATCATTGATTTTCACGAAACGATAAAGGTTGATGAGTATGTAACAAGAATAGAAGTAAAAGTTAGAGGTATCTAAATCAGATTGTAAAATTCATTTGCTTTATTTGGTATAAACAAACAATCTAAGTTCGTCTTCCTAGTTTAATTTCTAAATAATAAAGAACACTTCATTTACAAAATCTCGATCAAAACGAAGTGTTCTTTACTAGATGCATCCTTTTAAACCCTTCCCATTCGGTGTTCAAAATCTCACGTAAGTTTTTCACTATTATTATTTGTAATGTAGACGTAAAAGAGGCCTGTCAATGATTGAGTAAGCAAAAAGATTGGTAAAGAATACAATAATTTATAATTATTTTGATACGTTAGGATATTAAGTAGAGTAAATATCCATTGAACCGTAAGACCGATAATAGTCCAGGCAGTAATATAATAGATAAACGTTATTTTATTTATCCGCAGCACGTGATAAAAATACATAAAAAAATACCCAAATGGTGCAAATGAGGCATAATAGATTACGTCAAATAGCTCATAATGATTCGTATCATTCTGCTTGTAAAAGTCTAGGAAGCCTCCACCAATTGTAAAATCAAACAGCATACCAGTTGTTAAACCTGCCAGTACACTGATACAAGCGATTTCTCTGCTGAGTTTTTTCGGTAAAAAAAACATTAAGGAGTAACCAATAAGATTAAAAATAATTAACGATATTTCATTTAGACTAAAGTCGCCAATCCACACCATTTATTTTTTCACTCCTTTTAACACGAATGAGCTGTAGCAATATAGTACAAAATAGCCAAACAAGTGTAAGAGAACGTAGTATAGATAATCGTAAAACAAATTCCATTGATGGAAAGAGACAACATTAAATTCCAGTAAAACAATCTTTATTAAAATTAAAACAAAGGAAGATATGAGGATTGCGACAGCTTTCTTCACCACTGTTGAATTTCTTGAAACACTATTGATGCCAATTAAGATTATCATTGGAGTAATAAAGGTACGATGAATAATATATGCTGAATAATTTAGCGGAGCTGTTGAATAAGTAATCACTTTAAGTTCCTCATTCGTTATCCAGCTTCGGTTAATATCTACGATTAACAAGCAAAAAAGGAGTGCGGAATTTTCCAGCTTAGAATATGGTTTCTTCATCGCATAAAATATCGAAATACCTAGCCAAGCTATATATACAATGATCGAAAATGCCATCGTCAGTCCACCTCTATTTTTTCATCAATATATTTATTGTTTGAATAAATAAGGGGATTTATGCATAATCAGGAATAGATTTCAGCAAATTATCGTTCGTTCTTTAACATCTTTAAGCTACTAATAAAAAATATCTTACTCCCTCTTTCAGTACCTGTAAGCATCATTGGAAATTTATCCAATATTTTATAATATTAAGTGAGAAAATCTCCATCTCTAAATTTTTCATTTATTGACAACATATAAGCATTTGGTTATATTGAAACTATATATTTGAATAGTTCTCCTAAAGGGGAGTAGCTTTTACAACAGAGTCGTCATTTCGGAATTTTTTCTTCCCGGCTTTGTTGGCAACAAACTTGTTGTTAGCAAGACCTTTACCTTGTCTGGTGAAGGTCTTTTATTGTTTATTTGAGCCTTTACCTTGTCTGGTAAAGGCTTTTTGTATTTCAAAAACCTCACTCAGACATATATGAACTTTCATTATTGATAAGACTATTTCGTAAATGGAGTTGATGTGGATATAAGTTCAAAACCCGAAATTCAGGTCAATATTGGATAAACTAAAATTATCATTTAAGGGGGTTTTATAATTGGAATTAACAATTTTATTAGAATATGGATGGGTATTGGTTCTATTAGTTGCACTTGAAGGATTGCTAGCAGCTGATAATGCACTCGTTTTAGCGATTATGGTAAAGCATCTTCCTGAAAAAGAAAGAAAAAGAGCTCTCTTTTACGGATTAGCCGGAGCTTTTATTTTCCGTTTCGCTTCATTATTCATTATTTCTTTCCTTGTAGATGTTTGGCAAGTTCAGGCAATTGGAGCATTATACCTTCTATTCATCGCAATTAACCATATCGTGAGGAAGCTAGTCTTTAAAAAGAAAGATGATACCGAAGAAAAGGAGAAGAAAAAATCAGGTTTCTGGGGTACTGTAATAAAAGTTGAACTAGCTGATATCGCTTTTGCAGTTGACTCTATTCTTGCTGCAGTAGCCTTAGCAATGACACTTCCAAATACACCGCTCCCGGAAATAGGAGGAATGGATGGAGGGAAATTCCTCGTCATCTTTATCGGTGGATTAATTGGATTAATCATTATGCGTTTCGCAGCTAACCTCTTTGTAAAATTACTACAATCAAGACCAGGCCTAGAAATAGCTGCTTTTGCTATTGTTGGATGGGTAGGTGTTAAGCTTGCAGTATTGACTTTAGGACACCCAGATATCGGCATTATATCCTACGAATTTGCACATTCTAAGGAATGGAAATTAATCTTCTACGGCGTATTAATTCTTATTGCAGCAATTGGCTGGTTCATGTCGAAAGATAAAAAGGAACAAACAGCAGAATAACTTTTCAGGATTGGAATTGAAAGGAAGGGAAACTCCCTTCCTGTTTTATTTTTTACCTAGTCCAATAAACATTTTTGTTGAAACAAAAAGCGGAATTGCACTAATACTTAATAAAGTGAAGTCAATGATGAATCTCATCCATAACCATTTCAATTAAATTTGACGCAGGCATTGATAGTTCATTTTCTTTTCTAGTACAAAGTGAAATCGGGTTCTTCATTTCAATCTCATCTACATGAACCTTTGCAACCTCACCTCGAGAAATATAATCTTTAACCTCTAGTGAGGAAACAAACGTAACCCCATATCCCTCCATAACAGCTCTAATCGTTTCATTTAATCCATTAATTTGTAAGCCTACTGTAGGCAGTTCGACGTTTTTTATTTTACATAACGAAACGAGCTTCTCTCTTGCAGAGCTGCCTTCTTCGCGAAAGACAAATGGCTCACGCACAGTTTCTGTTAAGGAAACCTTTTTCGAAGCAAACTTATGGTCTTTATGTACAACAAACCACATTTCGTCCTCAAACAATTCCATCCTGTTGATGAATGGATGAAATTCTCTTCTTCCACCAATAAATGCAATTTCTGCTTCATAATTGATTAATTGATCAATGGCTTTGCTCGAATTAGTCGTTGTTAGTTCGATTTCAACATCTGGGTATCTTTGTTTGTACTTCGCTAACCATTTCGGCAATAGAAAATTTGCTGGAAGATAGGTTGCACCGATGCGCAATTTTCCAATATGCCCCTTTTTATATTGTTCAATATAGTGTTCAATTTCCGCTTCTAGAGAAAATAACCTTCTCGTTTGCTTTGCAAGCTGGATACCCGCTTCAGTTAATAAAATCCCTCTCCCCTTTGGAGCTAATAAGACCAAACCAATCTCAGCCTCCATTTTTTTGATTTGTGCTGTTACTGCAGGCTGGCTTATATTTAGCTCTTCTGCAGCACGAGTTACATTTCCTTTTTCAGCGACGATATGAAAGAGTCTTAAAGCATGAAGATTCATTGTTTCCCCTCAATTCATAAATAATAATTATTAATAGCTAATAAATATATATTAGATTTATTGAAAAGTCTCTTTTATTCTAAGATTACGATCATTAATTCGCAATCTATTTTATGAATTGAGAGGTGAATGGGACTAGATCCCTAATAGTGATGAAATTTGTCTGTATTGATTGTGGGAAAGAATTATCATCGAGTGAGTTTTTCTATCATTGTACATGTGGAGGGCTTCTTGATATCATTCATGACTTCCGAGGATATGATGCTGAATATTTGAAGCGATTATTTAAGAAACGACTTTCTGAACGCATGACCCCTTATGCAAGTGGCGTATGGAGATACAAGGAATTAATTTTCCCTGAGCTTTCTGACGAGCATATTGTTACAAAATATGAAGGAAATACAGGGTTATATGCTTCAGAATTAATCGAGAAATTTACTGGGCTAAAGAGGGTTTTCGTAAAGGCGCAAAGTGAGAACCCAAGTGGTTCATTTAAGGATAATGGGATGACTGTTGCTGTGTCTCACGGTAAATCATTAGGCTATGAAAAATTCACCTGTACTTCGACAGGAAATACGTCATCGTCTTTAGCGATGTATGCTTCAATTGCTAATGCAAATTCTTATGTTTTTGTTCCAGATAAAGATATTTCAATGAATAAAGTTCTTCAAACATTAGCTTATGGTGCAAACGTATTTAGTTTTTCAGGGACATATGATGATGGTATTCAATTTTTAGAGAAGCATAGTAATGAGCTTGGATTATACGTATGTAATTCGATCAATCCATTTCGAATCGAGGGACAAAAAAGCATCATTTATGAAATCGCCCAATATTTAGACTGGGAACTACCTGAGTGGATTATTGTTCCAGGCGGAGCTTTAAGCAACGCTACAGCATTAGGGAAAGGATTATATGATTTATATTCACTTGGATTAATCAATAAGATACCAAGAGTGGCAATCGTTCAAGCAAAGGGAGCAAGCCCATTTCATAAAATGGTTAACGAGGAAAAAAAGGAACTAACTCCTGAGCCCTTTCCAAAAACTCGAGCTTCTGCGTTAAATATCGGGAATCCACCAAGCTGGAAAAAGGCACTACAAACGCTAAAGCAAACAGATGGAATCACCATTTCGGTCACAGATGAAGAAATTCTTGATGCGAAGGCGATCGTTGATAAGAGTGGAATTGGCTGTGAACCTGCTTCAGCAGCGACAATCGCGGGGCTGCGTCATCTGGTGTCAAAGCAGATAATTGATAAAGAGGAATCCGCATTATGTATTCTAACAGGAAATCTTTTAAAGGATACTGATAATTTAAGGTATTATCATCTGGAAAATAATCCTTGTACATCATTTAAAAATACAATACAATATTCAAATCTAACACTTTACAATATTAGTAAAAAAATCATAGGGGAAAATACATGATAAACGGATCATTTTTTGCTCTATTTGAGTGAATGCAGGTGAAAGTATGAGAGAGAAATTAGCAAATGTCAGCCCGATTACGTGGAATATTCTAATCGGAACTTTGTTTGGCAGAATCGCTACATCGATGAGTATTCCGTTTTTAGCGATTTATTTAACATCAGTAAAAAATGTATCCCCAGGGACTACTGGCGCGATTATCGCGATTAGCTCCTTAGTTGGGATCGGCTCAAGCTTTTTTGGTGGGTATTTGTCAGATAGGTGGGGGAGAAAAATAATCCTCCTCCTATCGATTTTTGCTTGGGCTCTCGTTTTTATAGGATTTGCGTTTATCGATACAGTTGCCGGCTTCTTTATCCTTAATGCGTTAAATGGCTTATGCCGTTCAATATTTGAGCCTACATCGAGAGCTGTTCTATCAGATTTAACAGATGAAAAAAATCGGTTAGTCATATTTAACCTTCGCTATACTGCGATAAACATTGGTGTTACGTTTGGACCATTAATTGGCCTAAAACTCGGCTCTGCAGCGACAACAACACCGTTTTTGCTAGCAGCGATTACGTACATTATTTACGGAATATCTTTAATTTACACGCTATCCAAAAGTGAACTATCAACAAGCTCTAACGGAAAGAATCAAGTACAGCTTAAGGATGCCTTTTTTATTATTAGGAAAGATTCGATCTTTCTCTTAGCGATAGTAGGACTCATTTTAAGCATTACTGGTTACTCACAATTAACATCAACATTACCACAGTACTTTTCGATTTCACCTGACTTTAAAAATGGCGTAGACTTATTTTCATACCTCCTTTCTTTAAATGCCATTACCGTGATTTTATTACAATATCCATTAATAAATATCGGGAAAAAATATTCACCACTAGTGTCGATCATTATTGGAAATATCGTCTTAAGCATAAGCTTAATCGGCTTTGCCATTATAACGAACCTTCCTTTCCTTATTGTGATGATCGTGCTGTTTACAATCGGAGAAATTCTTATGTTTTCTATGACAGACATTCTGATTGATAATATTGCCAAAGACGAGCTAAAGGGAACATATTTTGGAGCAATGGGCTTCACACAATTAGGAAGTGTTTTTGGACCGTGGATCGGCGGAGTATTGCTAGACCATTTCGGCGCAAATCAACCAATATATTTATTTGGATCCTTATTTTTCGTTACAATTTTAGGAGTACCGTTCCTATTGTTTGCCAGCTATTTAACTAAATCAAAGCTTATGAAGCAAAAAACAAGCGTTCAAAGAGTTTCATAAAATGATGGAATAGCAGTTCTATTCCAAAGATTAAAAGCCAATCAAGATGTTTATAAAGTCCTGATTGGCTGTTTTTTTATTTATGATGGTATATCTTCATTATTACTTTCGATTGCAGAACTTTTAGATTCCTCTTCTGTTCCAAACTCAGTATTTACATCGATCGCATAAAAGCCGAGTCGATTTGTATCCTGGTCAATAACGGGTTCCAAAGATTTAATAGGTTTTGTCCCAATTGGACGCAACCCCTTTCTAAGGGAAATACGGACCTCTGTTTCCTGGTCAAGTTTCTGTAGCTGTTCAATTAACGCTTTTACTTTCATCATGATCCCCCACTTACACTATTATAAAGAAATTTATCGCCTACAAGGATTTTACCATTAATAAAAAGCTTGTTCAGGCTGATGTTTGGTAGATACGCATTCGATTTCCCAATTAGATAGGGAAACTTTCCTTGAAAAAAGAATGGATACGAAATAAAAGCTGCCAATGTGGCAGCCTTCCATCTATATCTAAATACATTATTTGTTGGCCAGTAATGAAGAAGATTTCTTTTGTCTTAAGCTAAATGCCACTATTACTCCAATTACAGCAATTATAGCTTCAATAAACAGTGCCATATGCACTGCATCGGTCAAGAGTGCCGTTTCCATTTGTTCTAAAGATCCACTTGTATTGGAGATAGCAGAAACTATTGCCATAATAACTGCTAATCCAATTGCGGAGCCAATTTGTTGACCTGTATTTATAATAGCTGATGCAATCCCTTGTTCTTTAGGCTCAATACCTAAACCAGCGGCAATAAACATTGTTGTGAATACAAAAGCTTGCCCTAGCCCTATAATAATCGTACCCGGTATCATGACCAAAAATGAGTTATTTGCAGATAATTGGGTAAGGATCATAAAGCCAATCACACCCAGTCCCATTCCACTTCCCAATGTACCTGCAATACCTACTGTGCTAATCATCCGATTAATAAACTTGGAACCTACTAGAGCACTTAGTGTCAGTGGCAAGAAACTCACCCCTGATTGGATAGCATTGTAATGTAATACCTCTTGAGTGTAGAGAGTCAAGAAATAGTAAAGCGTTCCAAAAGATGCAGAAAACAAAGCTGCACTAATAGTAGCACTGACTAGACTGCGGATACGAATGATTCTCGAAGGAATTAATGGTTCAATTGTCCGTTTTTCGATAATAATAAATAATAAAAGTAAGCAAAGCCCTATAATTCCAGGGATGACTGTTACCCGATTTAACCATCCCTCGAGAGGGGATTGAATAAGATAATAAACAACTAAAATCATCCCTGCTGTCACTGAAACTGTGCCTGCAAAATCATAATGACGAGTAGTTGACTTTACTTTACTCTCTTGAAGAGCAACTGGTGAAAGTAAAATAATGAGAATAGTAATTGGTACATTTACTAAGAAAATGGCTTCCCAGCCAAAATAATTTGTTAATACCCCTCCAAGTAACAGGCCAAGGGATAAGCCAACTCCTCCCATGGCTGCCCATACAGACATTGCATGGTTTCGTTCTTTACCTTCCGCAAAATTGGACATAATCAATGATAAGGTTGCAGGGGATAATAGAGCTCCACCTAATCCTTGAATAGCTCTTGCCAAAATAAGCATAATTTCAGAATTCACTATACCACCAATTAAAGACCCTAAACCAAAGAGGGCTGTTGCAATTATGAACATTCTCCTTCTCCCCAATAAATCTGACAATCTACCACCAATAAGTAAAAATCCCCCATAAACTAACGAGAATGCACTTACAACCCACTGTAGCGAGTTCGCAGAAAAACCCAAATCTGCTGCTATAGATGGTAAACCAACAAAAATAATCGTATAGTCAAGAGCTAATATTAACTGAGAAACAGCCAAAAGAGTTAACGATAGCCTTTTTAATGTCTTTTCCTTCATACAAAAACATCCTTTCTTTTTAGACCAAACAGTCTGTTATTAACAAAAAAATAATGTATTGAATGATCCAACAATCAAATTTTCTAGACTAAACAGTCAAAAATAGTCAAAATAGAATGAAGCCTTATGTTAGCTTCACCTTAGTCCAGTGTCGTGAGAATAATAGATACATGTTCATCTAATACTTTGTTGTCAGATGATAATTTAGCTACTTGTGTTAAAGAATAACGAGAATGATTCAAGTACTTAGCAAGAGCATTAATGTTTTTATGTTTCCCAAGTTCCCCTTGTTCTTGAGCACGAACTAATGCTTTATAAAAAGCATCCTCCAACCGTTTAAGATCCTGCTTGAAAAACTCAGCGATTTCCAAATCATGAGGAATTTGAGCGATAGCGCTATCCATGATAAAGCATTCTTTTCGTCTCTCTTCATCCTTTAAGACGTTTACTCCTTCGTGGAAAACTTTAGTAATTGATTTTTTCACCGACCCAGGACTTTCCAAATACGATATTACTGTAGCAGTTTTTTCATTCATATAATGCTTTACTGCAGAAATAAACAGATCCTTTTTTGTACCATACGTATCATATAAACTTTGACGAGCTATTCCCAAACCTTCTAATAAGTTTTGAAGAGAAGTGCCTTCATAGCCGTAATGACCAAATACCTCCATCGCTTTATGCAGTACAATAGTTGGATCAAATTCTTTGTTTCTTGCCATTTTATAACACCACCTTTCTTGGTATTTATTTTATTTATTCTAGACTGATTAGTCAAGAAAAAAGATAAAGCGGTTTAATATTTATATAAAAATCATGATACCTACATTTCTAGAAGTTGTTAAGGTGCCTAACTAAATATATAGGCTAAACTAGATGAATTAGGATACGCTACTTAAACTATAAGAATTTTAATTTAGTCTATTTTCATAATAGGGATACTCCAAAAAAAAAATGATTGGCCTGTGCCTCGTTCATGACCAAGCACAGGCCTTACAACTGTTCTTAAGTAAACTTTAGATTACTTCAATTTATTCTAAACACATGAGATTTTTTATTAGCAATTTATTTTACTTGTGCCGGCTCGTAGGTCCCAGGAATGCTTTGGGATGAAATCGCCAATCTGTTCCAACTGTTGATTGTGTTAATGATTGTTATGAGATCGATAAATTGCTTTTCATCAAAATGAAGGCGAACCCGCTCATACAAATCATCTGGGACCCCGTTTGCTGAAATCGTTGTGACTGCTTCCGTTAATTCTAATGCTACCCTTTCAGACTCTTGATAAAATGGTGTCTCACGCCATGCGCTTAAAAAGTAAATTCTTTGTTCAGTCTCACCATTTGCCCTGGCATCCTTTGTATGCATATCTAAGCAAAATGCACAGCCATTGATTTGCGAAGCACGAATTTTCATTAACTCGATTAGTTTGTGATCAATTTCTGTTGTTTTCATATACTTCTCGAATTGACTCATTAACTGATAAACTTCCTTGTTTGTCCCTATAAAATTAATCCGTTGTTCCATGTCTATCTCCTCCGTAAAATTGTTTTATTGTTTCACTTATAAGACAAAATAGAGGATTTATTTGTGACATGAACATAAAAATTTTCTGCATTATTTTATCACTTGAATATGCTTTAATTTATCTGGGTTTGTAATCATAAAGATTCTCTTTATCGATAATTGACTTGCATCTAACGCAAAACATATGACCTTGATAGGAGTGCCATCCCTTACTTGTAAAATTCCTTCCTGACCATTGACCATCACTGGGTGCAATTCTCCTAAGAAGCTTCCCTTAGAGGAAATTCCTTTAAGAAAGGCAAATACCCGTTCTTTGTTTGCAATTGGATTTATTGCAGAACGAACTTTTCCTCCCCCATCGGAAACAAGTACAACATCATCAGTAAGGATCGTCATAAATTCAGCAAAATCCCCTGTCCTCGAAGCATTGATGAATGTTTTCACTATTTGTTCAACTTGATCGGTATTCTCTAAACGAACAGGCTGATCATTCTTTATTTTCCGCTGTGCCCGGCTGTAAATCTTTCTACAATTCACTTCAGTCTTTTCTAGTATTCCAGCAATATCCTTATAATCATAAGCAAATGCTTCTCTAAGAACAAATACCGCCCTTTCAACCGGTGACAGTTGGTCAAGCAAAACGAGAAATGCATATGAAACCGTTTCGTCTGTTATCATCTTATCTAAAAGCTGTTCGGTGTAGTTGACACGTGGCTCTGGCAGCCAAGGTCCTGTGTACATTTCTCTTCTTTTTCGGGCAGATGTCAAAAAGTTTAAACAGCGATTTGTTGTAACTTTCGCAAGATATGCCTTCAAATCCTTAATTTCATCAGTATCAAGCTTTAGATTCAGGAATACATCATGTACAATATCTTCTGCATCGGCAACAGTTCCTACCATCCGATACGCGATGGAAAAAAGAAACGGCTGATACGTTTTATATAATGCATCTAACTCCATCGATTTACCTAACCACCTATCCTTATTTTGCTTATTTTCCAGTTTAAACGATTTCTAGATTCAAAACTATTCTAATTACAAGAAAACGCAAATATTGCTTTTATTAGAAATTCCACTATATTTCCATAGTTTAAAAGAGTTAATGGTAAGCCCCCATTCAAACAACGCATATAAACACGCAGCACCTCCTGGTACGATACATGTATCAATAAAAGGAGGTGCTTTTCCTATGCCACAACAAAAACTAACCATTGTTCCCGTTACATTACATACCGAAAACGAAAATAATTCTGCAACAAAGCCAACAGTGCTTTCCTCCAATCCTACTTGCACGATTAAAACAGCAAACGCTGAAATTTCCTTCTTTAACGGTGTAGATGAGCATATCATCCAAGCGGTCATGAGGGAGTTGAAAAATGGGTGAAACACGACTATACAAGTGTTAAAAACATTTATATCATTTGCGGTAAGACAGATATGAGAAAAGGAATTGATGGGCTTGCCACACTGATTCAAGATTCTTTCGAACTTGATCCATATGGCGATTCCATTTTCTTATTTTCAGGGTGGAGTAAAGACCGCTATAAATGTCTGTATTTTGATGGTGATGGCTTCGCCATGCTGTATAAGCGTTTGGATAGTGGAAAACTTCAATGGCCAAAAGATGAAAATGAAGTACGCCATCTTTCACAACAGGAGCTTCGCTGGCTCCTTGAAGGGTTATCCATTCAGCAGCCAAAAGCCATTCAACCATCGCCAAAAGGTGCGTTCTAAATTCGTTCAAGTCGTTATTTTTATCTTTATTTTCACTGTTCGAACTGATTATAATAGGAGGAACGAAACTGAACGAAACTGAACGAAAGTGGTGAATGATGTGACGAACGTTTCTTCTACGAATGAAAATCAATCTGAGAAATTAATTCGATTGCTTGAAGATCAATTAGCTCATTCGAATCAACAAAATAAAGAGTTATCGAAAAAGTTGGATCAATCGTTGAAACAGATTGAATCGTTAACGCAACAACTTCAACACTTAACCAAGCTCTTATATGGCTCTAAAACAGAAAAATCCAAATACAATACGCCCGACGGGCAAGTGTCCTTATTTGAGGATGACCCGTCTTTTACTGATCCTGAGCACACAGAAGAACAAAGCCAACAGACCATTTCTTATACTGTTGTACGAAAAATTCAACCAAAAAAACGAAATGATTCCTTGCGTGAAGATATTGAAATAGAAGCTATTCACCATCATCCAGCAAATACAATCTGTGACGGTTGCCATGATCAAATGATAGAAATGGGCAGTACAATCGTGCGTGAAGAGGCGAAATTTATTCCTGCGAAAATGATGAAAGTTCAACATATTGAACACGCTTATGAATGTAAAAAATGCAAAAGCGATTCATTACAAAAAGGGCAGATTAAACGTGGTAAAGCGCCACAACCTCCCATTCAACGTAGCATCGCAAGTCCTAGCGTACTTGCCAAAGTGATGTATGATAAATTTTCACAATACTTACCTCTTTACCGTCAGGTAAAGGAATGGGAGCGTTATGGCCTGAACACGAATGATAAGAACCTTTCCAATTGGGTCATTCGTGCCTCACACGATTGGCTATTGCCTATTTACGAACGAATGAAGTCTTTGATGATGGCTAAAACCATTCTACATGTCGATGAAACGTATTCACAAATTATCAACCGTTCCGATGGCAAATCTGGTCAGTCTAACGCCTACAATTGGGTCTATCGAAGTGTGCCCAGTCAAGGTCCAACGATTGTCCTGTTTCAAAGTTCATTATCACGTGCTCGGTCTGTTCTCGAAAGCTTCATTGAAGATTATTCCGGAACGATTGTCTGTGATGGTTATTCGGCCTATGACAAAATAGAAGGCGTCACCTTCGCAAATTGTTGGGCGCATGTTCGCCGTTATTGGATGAAAGCGAACAGCAAGAACGGACAAATCGGTGTCAGCTATTGTGATGCTTTGTATCGACTTGAAAGGAAATTCAAGCATCTGTCTCCCAGTAAGCGAAGAAAGAAACGTCAAAAGTTTGCGTTGCCAATCGTTAAGAAATTCCTTGACTGGGTTGAAAAATCACCATTCTACGGCAAAAATGCGCTTGCAAAAGCAGCTAAATATACTCTGAACAGAGCGAATGGACTAAAAGCATTCTTGAAGGATGGCCGTATCGAAATTGATAATAATCCAGCCGAAAATGCCATTCGTCCAAATGTGATGGGTCGAAAAAACTGGCTCTTTTCCGTCAGTGAAGCTGGTGCAAAAGCCAACGCCATCTGTTTAAGTATCGCAGAAACGGCAAAAGCAAACGGAGTGGATTTCTATCGTTATCTCTTGAAGTTACTGACGGATTTTCCGAATCTTGATATCTATCAACATTCGGAAATTTTAAATCAATATATGCCTTGGTCAAAAATGATCCAAGCAGAATGTGGCAGATAAAATGAAATCACCGTATATCTGATTAAAAAAATCATGATATACGGTGATTTATGATGCGTACGGTTAAGGTATGCTTATTTTTTATAGTTCGGGCTTACAAAAGAAAAGCATTACCTCAAAGGAAGTAATGGATGAAATCGTTCTCCTTTAATTAGTCTCCTTGCTAACCTAATTTCTGTTTCTCTAGCTGCTTGGTAAAAATATCCTCTTATAGTTGCTTCAAATCCTCCAGGTCGTTGAAAAACTTTCCTACAAAAAATCTATTATAAATTTTCCATTAGACGTTTTTTGATTAATTCATAATCGTCCCTAGTAATACCAGGAGCAAATTCTTCAGGTAACTCCTCTAAGTTTGGAATTGGTCCGCCTTCAGGAGTACCAATTTTCACTTCAAGCGGTTGCCCATTTTCCGGATTTGTTCCTTTCCAAATCATTCCGATATCCCTGTATTCTGTTTCGCTCCATGTGAATAGCACATTGCTTAAGCCTTTTTCTATGAACGGTCTGGCATAATCAAATTTTGAGTTATCAAGATTTGGAACTGGAAGCATTTTCGTCAAGTCTACCCCTGTAGCAATTTCGATTGCTTTCGCATAGGCGAGGATATGTGTTCCTCCACGAACAAGTAAATACCCAATCATGGTTCTAGCAACTGGGTTATCAGTCATCTCATAAACTCTCATTTTATGTGTACGTGCACCAATCTCTAGAAAAAAGTTATGTGTTAAATCTAAAACCAGATTTCCACTATTAAAAACATTATCACCAGTCCAAGGTCTTCCCATTGAATCACCTGGTATAGCCGTTTGAGCTGTAGAAATAAAATGGTGGGTGTTTCTCGCATCCTTCCCATTTTGAAGTGGAGTGATATCCGGATTCCCTGGAAAAGTATTACCTACCGATAACAAATTAATCGTATTAGAAACAAGTTCTACATGACCAAATTCTTCTGCTGTAATGCTTGCCACTAACTCATAGAATGGTTTTAGCTTTTTTTTATTTCTGAAGTTAAAAGACTGAAACATATAGTTATTTAAGGTAGACATCTCCCCAAACTTGCCACCCAAGAGTTCTTGTACTGCTGCTGCAGCATTCATATCGCCGTGTGCGGGTATAGGAAGTTCAATTGCCAATTTATTTATTCTTTTAAACATTATTTCCCCTCCACTTCCTTTTTGTTAACCAGGAAAAACCCAAATAATTTGCTGGGTACGAATAAAAAAGGGAGTTCCGTTAGATTCGACAACAATGTGATCTGGCAATACATTTTTCAAGGAGCCACGAACGCTACCTCTTATGGTTTGAACAGTAACAATTTTACCAACAATGGTTGTTAATGTCTGATAAACATATGGATCATAAAAGCTTAACAGGTTGTTGTTTGTCATTTAGATCCTCCTATTCTAAAGTCATTCTTACTGAGTATATGTTTCTCGATATGAAAAAAGACTGAAAAACAACTGTTCAATTTGACTCTTGTTGTTAAATACTATCCTGAAAATAATAAACGGCAATAGCACATTTTTTGCAATACGAAACTAGGCCTAGCAATACCCAATTTTTTAAACTGGACCTAGGAATGACTAATCTAATCCTTTTATGTACGAATTTATACTATGGCTCGCATACGCCGATGTAATTGACAATAAAATTGAAAAGATAAAGCAAGGGCTTGTAGAGTTCAAGAATAAACTTTATGGCACAGGTAATGCCATTCAAAGTATAACGAAAACTCTTGACAAACTATTTCAACGTCAGGACGAACTGTTTCAACGTCAAGACAATATTATCAAGCTACTGGAAGTTGTGTATAACAATTTATAATTGTATGGAACACCAGTAAATCTCGGGCCTATTTCAAAAATTAGAAGTCATTAAGCCGCACTCGAAAGATGGACAAAGATATATTGAAGTTGTATTTATTTATCGCTTTGAAAAATCTGTTGAAACATGTGCCGATATGATTAATTGCGACAGGAGCACCTAATTGGTATGTAAATAAATTAGCAGCAGAGTTAAGCAACAAAGGTGATGACAAACTATTCAAAACCTTATCATTACTTATTCCAGAGGAAGAATTAAAACCAGAATTAAAGAGTATAAAGGGTGGCTATAAAGATATTGATGTGGTCACTGTTTCCGAACAACTAAATCAAAAAGGGATACTGGAGGATGTGGGCGGCGTAACCTATCTTACTCAATTAGCTGGCTCAGTACCAACTACAGCGAATACCATTTATTATTGTGATTTGGTAAAATCGAAAGCCTTGCGTAGGCGAGGAATTGAAGCAGCAAAAAATATAAGATATTTATCGGAGGTACAGGAATTTGAATATGACGAGACATTTTTGACAGAAGTAGAAAATCAGGCTTTAAAAATCCGATCAATGGCGTTCTCATTACTCGCATCTACATTGGGAAGCTTCTCGAAAATGTACATCAAGTATTGATAAGGATTAAGCCCATTTTCTTTGGCTGTTTCTACAATACTATAAGTCACAGCACTAGCCTTCGCTCCTTTCGGAGTGTTTGCAAAAATCCAGTTTTTCCTTTTAGGACTTAAACACATAAAAGAAAAAACTGGCTCTTTTCCGTCAGTGAAGCTGGTGCAAAAGCCAACGCCATCTGTTTAAGTATCGCAGAAACGGCAAAAGCAAACGGAGTGGATTTCTATCGTTATCTCTTGAAGTTACTGACGGATTTTCCGAATCTTGATATCTATCCACATTCGGAAATTTTAAATCAATATATGCCTTGGTCAAAAATGATCCAAGCAGAATGTGGCAGATAAAATGAAATCACCGTATATCTGATTAAAAAAATCATGATATACGGTGATTTATGATGCGTACGGTTAAGGTATGCTTATTTTTTATAGTTCGGGCTTACAAAAGAAAAGCATTACCTCAAAGGAAGTAATGCTGGTAGGAATTTTTAATATTATTAGTCAGCTCATTTAAAATAATTTTTTTCTTTGCCTGAGGTAAATGGCAGCTTAAAATTAGCAAATCAACTAGGTCAGGTTGTTCCTCAGCAATTTCCTGCAAGTAATCCCTGCCAAACTCTTTCATAACAGGTAGCAAACTGCTCATTTTTAATGGAAATCCACATCAATTCTCTTTTTATTTGTTTGAGTTTGTTTAGGCATGATAACTTCTAGTACACCATTCTTATAAGAAGCCTTTATACCTTCCTCAGAAACAGGAGTTGGTAGTGTAATAGCTCTGTGAAAGCTACCTGTGTATCTTTCTCTCCTATGCATATTCTCTTCTTTAATCTCATTAGTTCTGTTAATTGAGCCACTAATTCTCAATACATTATTTTCAATATCAATGTTTACATCTTCTTTACTCTGTAAGCCTGGAATGTCACAAGTTGCTACTACCTCTTTATCTGTTTCATGAACATCCACTCTTATATTCCCCAATTGATTCATTTCATTGTCTAAATGAAAAGGGAAATCATTGAATAATCTGTCAAAATCTCTCCTAATGTTAGTTAATTGTCTAAATGGATCATAAGGTATTAATGCCATTTGTATCATCTCCTTAGTTATTTTTAACAAATATATTTTTTACATTTACTATGTAATTATTCATTTAAGGGATAAGCTGAGTCAGTTTTAGAAAAGCATCCTATTACAGAAAAAGGAGAGCCTAATTAGCTCTCCTCAGTGTCATTAGTTTTAACCTCATATCCAAAAAGCTGTGACCTTTCATCAGGTATCCATTTTCCATCTCTAATCCTGCTCAAGCCCTGATACAAAGAGCCTCCTATAATATTCTCTAACCATTTGGAGCATTCAGTCATAGTATCAAAATCATGTAAGTATACTCCATTTTTATACAGTGAATACTTTTTATGTTGCATACTAACACCTCCTTTGATTGATACATGTATCGTACCAGGAGGTGCTGCGTGTTTATATGCGTTGTTTGAATGGGGGCTTACAGTTAATGAATTAAATACCTGCATAAAAAGAAAAGCCTTGCCCCTCATTGAAGCAAGACTATTCTTAGATTATTAAAATTCAAGACGATAATACTATTATTCTTAATGATGATGCTCATGACCCTCATTTTCATTTTGTGTCCCTTTTTGTAGGGAGTCTAATTCACTTTCCGAAAGTTCTCCTACGACAAATTGCTTTTTAGGCATGATAATGGAGCCATTATGACCTGCGTGTACTTTGACAAAATAGAGGCCGTCATGATTAAAATCCTTGCTTATACTATAAATACCGTTTCCTAGTTCTTTCGCTTCTTCCATCGAATATTTAATCGAGCCATCCTGTTTCCATATTTCAAAATGAACAAAGTCTGCATCCTCCACTCTTTTCCCTTTTTGGGTAAGAATGGCCTTTATCGTTTCTTGTTCATTTGCCGAAAAATTGTTCGGAATGATGAGACATTATTGAAGATACTCTTGATTTTTATAAAGATAATAGAAAGGCTTTACAGGTGCTTCGTAATAAAAAAGATGAAGTTAAGTTAACAATTGATTATATATATAAGTCGAGAAATCAAATTGTTCATAATGGCTATGTGGCAAAAAACCTTATACCTTACTTAGTAAATTTTGCAGAAGGTTATGCAAAGTCATTATTCCAAAGAATTATAGACGTATATCTTAAAGATGAATTTGATCTTCAAAATTATTTTATTAAAGAACAATATGAAGGCGTTTTATTGGAAAAGAAGCTTTCAAGTGGAGACTGTTATGAAATTGGACTTGAAGAATAAAGTTATTGTTTGTAATATACAAAAACAAGCGCTTAGAACCATTTTAAACCAAGGTTCTAAGCTTCTTTTTATGATTCCCACTCTAATAGTTTACTCATTAACTCTTCTGAAAAGGCATTGATAAAAAGGGTAAATCAATATCTAGAAGAGTATTTAGGAGAGCAAATATCTTAACTTGTAAAACTGTTACAGAAACTTACTAAGAAATTAGTGAGTTTTTTCTTTTTTCTTCGCAACTCTAGAACACTAATAAACCAATATTAATTATGAAAGAAGGATATATAACAATTGGGGGATTAGATGTAAAAGGTAGTTAAAAAGTGATTATTAAATAAATGAGAAAACTATTAATAGATTACATCATATGGACTTTATTAAAATAAATAATGCTTTTACAAGACGGTACTACTTACTACTTTTATTATTTCTGAATCATCAAAAATCTTTTCAAATATCGACTGATATCGATTTAAATCTATTACTAACCAGATATAAACATATGGGTTTAGTATAAAATGTATAGTGGTGGATACGTAGAATACAAATAAAACCGTTTGATGTCTTAAAATAGAAATCAAATGGTTTTATTTGTTGAAAGAAAGTGAGTAAATATCATAACAAAATGTAACTAGTTAAAAATCCAAGTAATCCTTATAAGTTATTACCAATATAATTATAGATACAATTGTATAGATTAAAGATGTATAAAAAGCCGACCCTGCATAAAATTTTTTGTTCTCATTTTGATCAACTCTTATTCCCGTAGTTCCTTGGATTTGCATATCAATTTGTTTAGATGTATACCCACCTGAAGAATTGAAAAATTTTATTACAACCATTGCTAATATTCCAACTAAAAATGAATAATCAAAAAAGCCCGCATTAAAGACAAGGGAAATAATAAAGTTGATACCTATTAGTAAAAAAATCGTAACAATAATATTAATTAGTCTTTTAATGACAACCATCCTTTCTTTAAGCTACTTTACTAAATAAACTCTCAAGTCTAAACACATTAGCTCCTAAAAATACATCTTTTACATCTAGATTACTTCCAGTGAAAATTACAGTTGGAAAGCCACGAACTCCAATCTTCCTCACTATTTCTTCGGAGTGAACAATTGGAATCTTTAATTCTTCAACTAAATTAATGTATTCTTCAACATTTTCCTTATGCATAGATATCAATATAGGTTTAATTTTATTTTTGTTATTTACTTTGAGTATATTCAATAATTTAATAATCAACTCTTTACAAGCTGAACAACCAGGACTTATAAATATTATTAAGTAATTTTCTAAAGCATTCTTTTCAATCGAAACTAACTCTTGATTCAAATTAATTGAGTTTAATTTTAATTCAGGAAATTGTTTTAATGGCGTATGAAGTGGAGCTTGTTGTGTACCTTGATGATTAATAGCACTTTTATTCTTCTTTATAATTTCACTGAACTGTTTAAGCATAAATACCATTAAACCGAGTAACAATGTTTGAATTATTATAATAGTTAGTAGTGTATTTTGTATCATTTAATCAATCCCTCCTTATATTTATTTATTGAAATTAATTGAATAATTATTAAATACAAGAAATATAAATTTAAAAGTAATAATATATTATAGAAATTAAAAGAGTAATCTAAATAATTTTCACCAATATAATTTACTGCTATCAATAATACTATAAATAAATTCCTCCAAACTAGTTTCCAAGAGATTTCGTGGTCACCAAGTAACCCTACACAACCACAATCAATTTTTACTTTCCTAATTAAGTTTATTACAATTGCAATTGTATAAATAATTATAATAAAAATTGCTAATATAGTTCCAACTTCAAAATATATATTAAAAATTAAACTTATAGAAATGAATAAATGAATTATCATAGTCAATGTAAAAAAGCTTTTTATAAAACTCATAGGGATTATTTTATAAGCTGAAATATGTTCTAAACTTATCTTATATTTTATTATTTTTTCTACCAATGAAGTTAAGAAGATTAAAACTAAGCTGATGTTTAATAATGAAAAAATACTTTCAATCAATTTCCTACCTCCAATAAATTAGTTTCTTTATACCATTTTGCCTGTGCGTTATACATTTCAGCATATTCACCATTTTTTAAGATAAGCTCTTCGTGGTTACCAATCTCAACAATTTCACCTTTTTTCATCACCACTATTTTATCAGCCATTTTTGCAGAAGCCATTCTATGAGAAATAAAAATGGCTGTTTGATTGTTAACCAAATCATTGAATTTTTCAAAAATTTCTATTTCCGCCTTTGGATCTAATGCTGAAGTCGGTTCATCCAGAATAAACAATTGTCCTCCTTTAAATAAAGCTCTTGATAGAGCAATCTTTTGCCATTGTCCTCCTGAAAGTTCCTCACCATTATTAAACATTCTACCTAAAATGGTATTAAATCCTTTAGGTAATTGCCCAATGAATTTATTTAAATTATTATCTTCAATAATTTTTGTCAACCTTTCGTTATTCACATTATCTAAATTTTCACTGAATGCTATATTCTCTTTAACAGTAAGATTATATTTCATAAAATCTTGAAATATAGTCGTAACTTCCTGAAATATAGAATCTAACTTAATACGATTGAGTGATAATCCCTCGATTTTAATTTCATTATCTTTTGTGGGATATAAACCTAACAGACATTTAATAAGAGTTGTTTTGCCAGAACCATTACTTCCAACTATTGCTATCTTCTCATTAGGTTTTATAGTTAAATTAATATTTTTTAAAATTTGATTATTGTTAAAAGGGTATGTAAAATTTAAATTTTCTATTTCAATCCCCTTATTTATCAGGGGAGGAAAATCTTCAGTCCTTTTACTTGAATAATTATATTTATCGTCTTCAAAGTTTAAAAAATTATATAAATCTGATATGTAAAGGGACTCATTATATATTTGACTAATGTTTTTTGAAAGTCCTTGTAGATTTGTTTGAGATTCTTGAAAAGCTTGCATGACAGCCACAAAGCTACCTACACTAACAGATTTCCCCGTTTTTAATATCCACACAACAAGTAAAGATGAAATAAAATAGACTGTAGCAGATAAAGAGGAGATTCCAATATACATTAGCTCTCTTTTTTGTCCTAAACTTATTTCTTGTTTTGCTAATTTTTTAAATACTTTCGACCATTTATTTAAAATATATTCTCTGGAATTAAATAATTTAAGCTCCATTGCACTTTGCTTATTAGACATTAGCAAACTTAAATAGTTAGTCATCCGTGTTTCAGGAGATTGATTTTTATAAAGAACAAACGTACTTAGACCAAACTTTTTTTCATATACTAAATATGGAACCGTTACGAGAATGCTTAATAATGCTAAAATCCAATGAACGCTACACAAGTAAATCATTAGTGAAATTAACGTTATTGCATGTTGTATAACCATAAATAAAGAAGATAATGGACTTAATAATCTCTGTCCCTTTTTAAATTTTAATCTTTCTAAATGGTCATTAAAAGATGGATTATCAAAGTAAAAAATTGGAGAGGAGGAGGTTTTTTCAGAGATTTTATTTTCTAAATAATGGTCAATTTCCTTTTCCGCTCTAATATTCACTAAATTGAAAATATTATTACAAGTCGGTTTAATAATCATAAGGAGTAATTGTATCAATAATAAATAAAGAATAGGTGTTATATCTTTACTAGGTAAATTAATGAATTGAACAATCTCTCTTATTAATTTTTCAGTAATTATTACTGTAAAGATAGGTAGTATTCCACTAATTAGTCGTATTAAGCTAGTTATTATTATCCAAGACTTCGCTTGATTCCATGCAATTTTTAAGGCAAAACTTATCATCATTATATTTACACCTTCTTAGTAAACAAGCCACTAGTAACTAGTGGCTTGTAGAGCTTTCGAAAATTACTACTATGAAAGTAGTTCACAATAGCAATAATTTCCTGGTCCTGGACCAGAACCATCACATACAGGGAAATAACCACACGGACAACCTTCATAACATGGACCTAAAGCGATAAATTCCATTATTAATTCTCTCCCTTCGCATATATTATTGTAATATTACATATTCATGGTAACATAATTTATTCAGAAAATTATCTATTTTTGACATTTTTTTAAAATTAAGTAAATTTATTCTATTTTATATAATTAAATAATAGTAAATTATTACTAATAAATAGTATGACTTAAAATCACCTTTTAACTATTAATAATCTCTTTAATATTTTTATCTTTACTATGCAAAGCATCTCTAATTGAATTTTTTATTACTACAAGAGAAATTACTGTAAGTGTATAAAATATTATCGGAATAAGGGGTATCCAAGGTTTAGTTTTTAATAACGGATAATAACTCCCTATTAATCCAGACCATTCATACGAAAGAGTTTTTGGAGCATCAACTTGGCTATAGTCTACAAAAGTTCCTCCAAAAAATATTTTCAATACCCCTAAATGAGCAAATATAGTTAGTACTTGGATAAATTGCTGTAAAAATAAAAGAATTCCTTGTTCACTAAAACGAGGGAGTATATGCCTTGAAAATATATGGAGTTTTGTACCGCCTAATACCTTTGAAGTCTCTATAAAATCCTCATTCCAATAACTTCTCATTAGGGAAGTTATATGTAATGTTAATGTAGGTATAGCAATAAAAGTTAATACTATTGTTTCAAATAAAGCCCTAATTATAAATGGTTCTGCTTTTCCATCTGGAGGAATAATAAGGACATTTACTAAAAGGAAATAAGCTATTAAAATTTGAGGAATAATTGTAAAAGGTTCAGTGATTGTTCTTAATAAAGGAATCCATTTATAAAGATAGGTTGATAACAACGATGAAAATAAAAAGGCTATGCCTATCCTTAGAATTGTTACTATTAAAGCAGAACCAATTGTATATTTTGAACCTTCAATAATGATATTCAATAAATCATAACCATGAATATCGGTTCCTAATGGATGTTCAAAGGAAGGAGGAAATGGGGGACTGGAAATAAAATCGCCATTACTATCGAATTTCATATTTGTTTGCTTAATTTCCCCATCAAAAATTATTGAATTGCCTATACTCAATAGCAATAAAGAAACTATAAAGAAAGAACTCAATAAGAACTTTTTGTCTCTATATAAATATTTCAGCATTTATTTAACATCCTTTTCATAATTATTTGGAATAAATAATAAGGCTATTTTGTAGCAAACAAAAAAGGGAAGATAAATAAGCAACATAACTAATACAAAGACTTCTGGTTCTCTATAACTAAGTAAAAAGTGGAAGATCCCCTGATTTTGAAATAAATATTCTATTATTACAAGTGTTGATAACATTGACCATATAAGAGTCTTGGAATTAATAAATAATTCATATAAAATATTTCTAAAAATATGTCTACTAAAAATAAAAGTGTTAGATAGCCCTTTTGATTTGGCTAATAATATATAATTTTTGATTACTTCATTTTTAACACTTAGTAAGGAAACCTTTGTAAAATATGTAATTGAAGGTACTGATAAAATAATTATTGGTAATAACACACTAGATTCATGCCCGAAGCCACTTATCTTAGCTAATAAAATTCCTGTTTTCTTAAAAAATGTGATAACAAAGAGCTGGAGTAGACTTATGATAAGTAAATCTGGAATAGCATCTATATAATCTAAAATTTCCCCTATAAGACTACTGTTTTTCTGAAAAAATGTAAAAATTATGCAGGTTAGAATTGTTGAAATAACTATTGATATGAAAAAAGTGATAATAAATACATTAAAAGTTTCATAACTTTTATTTATTATTTGCGGAAACAATTCGCCATTTACCCAGTAGGTACTGTTATCAAAATGAATTAATTTATTTATTAAATTTAGATTAGCTTTAAAATACTCTATGAAATTAAGTTTCATATCCTTTAGGAGAATAGGGTAGTACTTATTGAGATGATTATAATGATGGACAAAAATACCTGTATTATTAAAAATAAGAGTTTTTTTATGAATTTATATTTCCCCATAATATCCTCCCATATTGTCATGTAATTTATTTCCTATTGTAACATATATATTTGACTGCTTATTTAAAATAATTGTAATAAAAACTAAAAAATGTATTTTTAAGAATGTATGATACTTGATATCACTCTAAAAAATTTCTCTGTATAAACTTTATTAACAAAACAAATTTTTTTATAAATCAACACCTATCATGCTTTCTTAGAAGAATGAAAATCACTAGATTTCTTTACATCAACTTAATCGTCTACCATTATTTTTTTTCGCTACAGGTATTAACGCATTAACAGAGAGATACCCAACATTTAAAGATGCATTTAAAGCATACCAAACTGAAAAGAAGTTCTTAACGGAGTGGAATAAAAACGCATAAATTATTTAATGTTTTTACTTTGATACAGGAACCTATATTTTAGGTTCCTGTTTTTTTATTTAGCAAATACCAAAAATCAAACAAGGTCAAAACTACTGTCAATTCCCTGCTGATTATAAGCAAAGCCATGTTTATCAAACGATTCTGACTCAGCCAAAACAGGCTATCTCATGCCCACCTCTCCATATTCTTGGAAAGGACTATAGAAATTAAGATGCAGTTTAATTAAGTTCCGCTCTTTGTGTAAATATATACGAATTGTGTTAAAATTTTACTTATAAATATTGAATATAATATGTTTTGCCACTAAGGTTAAACTCAAAAACTAAAAATTAGGAGAAAAATAATATATGAAGTACTTAGCATTAGATACTAATATTTATTTAGATATGGTTGTATCAAGGAATAAAGGTCATAAGTCTGAATCCTATAATCAAATGCAGAAATTATTAGATTTTGGAGAAATTAGATTACTTGTACCATCTATTATTATAACTGAGGTAAAACGACATTTAGATACAGAAATTGAAAAAATATTTAATGAACTGAAAGATATCAAGAAAAGGGTTGAGGGACTTTATTGGATAAATAATGTTGAGGAGATGAGAGCATTTACAGCATTAATACCAGCTGTAAAAACTGGTATTAAAGACTTACATTCATTGTTTGAAGAAAAGAAAAATCAATATATTTCTGATGCACATGCACTTTTTAATAAACTATTTGAGCATGAGAATGTAATAATTCTTGAAGAAACACCAAACATACTACATAGAGCGAATATAAGAAAATTACATAAGAAAAGACCATTTCATTATAACGATACTAAAAAAGATTCTATTGCAGATGCAGTAATAATAGAAACATTAATAAATATTAAAGAAAATGATAGTATTAATTTTACTCAAGATGATCAAATATTTTTTATCGCTAGAAACCCAAAAGACTTCTCTGAGCAACAACAAAACTCTGAACTGCATTCGGATATAAAGGAAAGTCTAGATTTAGCTGAGCTTACTAATCAATTTAATTATAGAATACATTTTACTAAGACTTTATTAGATGATTTTAGAGATGAAATCGAACATGCAGGTGTGTTAGAGGAGTTAGAACATGAAAGAGAGAGAGAGTTATATGAAGAGTTTGAGTATGAAGAAATGGAGAGGAATAGAGAAGCAGGTGGTTTAATTTCACTCTCAGCAGATTGGGAACAAATTATAATAGACCTCCCAAAAGTAGATAAAATGATGGAGTATTTAAATGAATGTAAAGAAAATCTTTTAAGTGACTTTGAAAGTTTTTCAGAAGACTATTGTATTTTGCAAGAAAAAAGTGCATAGTTGCGCAAGAAATTTTGCAGAGTTTTGCCACCCAATCGTTTTAATTTATCTTGCACGTGATAAAGCGTTTGATAATCTATAACTTCCGCC
>NZ_JBQENT010000043.1:0-46462 GCF_052044855.1 Metabacillus sp. 22489 | reverse complement strand
AGAAGTTTCAAGCGTTTTAGAGCAAAGATTTTATTAACACATAAGTATAAAAAAGTGGGTGTTCATGTT
Organism: Metabacillus sp. 22489; assembly: GCF_052044855.1. Taxonomy (NCBI): domain Bacteria; kingdom Bacillati; phylum Bacillota; class Bacilli; order Caryophanales; family Bacillaceae; genus Metabacillus; species Metabacillus sp. 22489. The sequence goes on along the minus strand of NZ_JBQENT010000043.1, from coordinate 46,393 downwards.
GGATAAGGGAGAAGTAAGATTTACTTCACCCCAACATTTGACGTTGAACCCTTTTTTTATGATATCGACTGTAATTTATATGTAATGTCTGTCAATTGAACTAATTCTACTTTATTATTCAAACCTAGCTTTTTAATCTCACACATGCCTGTATTATAAATATAAATCACTTTATACATTTCATTCTTATAATATACTTTTGAACCAATTGTCAAGATCGATCCCTCCGTAATATCATTTCATAACACATATACCCAAAGCAACGAAAGGATAAACATGAAAATTCAAAAAACTTGTATCATTGTTTAAAAAACTCGTTAAACTACATAAATATCTTATTCTAGTTATTGGCTACAAAACAAATTCTCAAACTCTACCTCATTCAATGGTTGCGAGAATAAATACCCTTGTCCAAATTGACAATGAAATTCTTTCAATAAGGATAATTGCTCCTCTGTTTCGATACCTTCTGCAACAACATGAAGATTTAAATTCATCCCGAATTCAATAATCGTTTTTATCATGTATTGATCCTTTTTATCTATAATATTATCAATAAATGATTTATCGATTTTAATTGTATCAATCGGAAGCTCCTTTAACATATACAATGAAGAATAACCTGTGCCAAAATCATCAATGGATGCTTTTACCCCAAGCTCCTTTAGCTTCTTAAGAACTGTTATCGATTGCCCAATATCCTGCATAATGCTTTCTGTTATTTCCAGCTCTAAATAATGAGGGTTTAGCTTTGTTTCCTGTAATATCCCCTTTACAGTTTGACAGAAGTCTCCATGTTGAAATTGTTTAACGGAAACATTGACTGAGATGATTAATGGCGGGAAACCATTCTCATGCCAAATTTCTGCCTGTTTGCAGGCGTTCCTCAGCACCCATTCACCAATCACACCAATTTGCCCAGTTTCCTCAGCAATCGGTATAAACTCTGCTGGTGAAACATTGCCTAAAGTAGGATGCTCCCACCGAAGAAGTGCTTCCATTCCATATATCTCACGAGATTGAAGGATAACCTTTGGATGATAGACAATATGGAGTTCCTTATTTTGAATTGCACCTTTTAACCCGTTTTCAATAAGGATTTTCCGTTCGATCGTTTTACAAAGCTTTTTGTTAAAAAAACGGTAGTTATTCTTCCCTTTTTCCTTTGCTAAGTACATCGCTGCATCCGCATGTTTAAAAAGCGTATAACCATTATCACCGTTATCTGGATACATACTTATACCAATACTCGGGGTTACAGCTATTGAATATTCCTCAATTTGAAACGGTTTTGAAAACAGATGCAAAATCTTCTCTGCAACAATTGCACAATGGGTAGTAGAGGTTCCCGAGAGAGTAACAACAAATTCATCTCCTCCTAGTCGAAAGCATTTGTCCTCTTGATTAAGCGCCTTCATTAGTCGGTTAGCAACCTCAATTAAAAGCTTATCCCCAATGTGATGTCCAAGTGAATCATTAATGTTTTTAAATCGATCTAAATCGATTAAAATAACTCCGACTTGACTGTCTCGTTGCTTTGCATCCTCTAGCATGCTTTTTAAACTAGATTTAAATCTAGTCCGATTGTAAAGTCCTGTTAGTGAGTCAAGATAAGCCAAACCTTTGTACTTTTGCATGAGATGATAATTTTTCTGAAGTAAAAATAACTGTCTACTCACGACTAAAAGATAAATGACGAATAATCCAATAAAAAGACTATTCATTTCCCAGCGATGATAATCAATAAGTAATATCATTAATAACAGACTACTAAGATAAGGAAAGATAGATACATGATGATTCCATTTCTCTTCTGTTTTCCCACTAAACAATTGTGACGATTTTTTCATATCCTCAAAGCTTAAGCCTAACAAGCCGACACCAACGATCCAAAGCGGATCAATATAACCTGCTATTTCATATATCCCTAAGCCCTCTTGAAATAAGTAAATAAAATCTCCAATCGTTTTAATTGTAAACCCGATAAACATATAGTTTATTGAGTGGTTATCCAGTCCATTCGAGTATTTACTTAAATAAACGACACTTATAGCAGCTAACAACGTACTAAGACTTAAAATTGGATAAGCAAGGATAACAAGGGCAATAATGATTGAGTTTTCTGCTAGACTATATATTTTTTGTAATAAATAATGAGTACTAATTGTTACAGCTGATGCCATAAAAATGACAATGTTGAAAATAAACCGATTGGTTACTGCGGAAATCCTACAAATCATTTTCAACTTATAAAGAAGCGCAAAAAGATAGCAGATAAGTGATATATTCCAAACAATATTTACTTCATCTGAATAATAAGCACTCTTTAATACAATGATTTCATATAACCAAATACAGTTGAAAAGAATATAGAAAAACACACCTATATTCAGGATGAGCCAAAAATATCTTTGCGGATTTAAACGATTACAAAATACATGATAAATTCTCGTAAAACTGAAAGCACCGACTATAATCGAAACAACCGAAACCCCTAAAGCCCGCATCCAAGCATTCTCTCCAAATACCAAAATCCATCCATATAACAAAATTGTGATACCTAACAGGAACCATATTGCTAACCGTCTTGTTGTGTACATCCATTTTTCCTCACGTCGTATATATTTTTATTTAACTATTCAGGTATTTTATAGTTCTATATTACCATTACTTTTTATCTATATAAACTACTCTATTTTTCTTTTTTGCAAATTTTCCCCAGACCTCTTTACAGGGTAAAGAGCAATAAATAAAGGTATCCATCACCAAAATGCTTGTAATTTTTAGTAAAAATCACGTACGATTTAGAGGAAGCTCATTTCTCATAGAAAAGAAGGAGGTAAGTTCATGAATACAGTTTATGATTTCAAGGTAAAAATGGCGAATGGTGAAGAAAAGTCATTACAGGAATATGAAGGCAAACCTCTTATCATTGTCAATACAGCTAGCAAATGCGGGTTTACTCCACAATTCAACGGCTTACAGCAGTTATACGAAAAGTACCATGCACAAGGATTAGAAATCTTAGGTTTCCCCTGTGACCAATTCAATCATCAGGAATTTGATAATATTGAAGAAACGATGCAATTTTGTCAGGTAAACTACGGTGTGACATTTCCGATGTTTGCAAAGGTTGATGTCAACGGGGACAATGCGGATCCATTGTTTCAATTTTTAAAGCAACAGAAAAAAGGTGTATTAACGAAAAATATTAAATGGAATTTCACAAAATTCCTCATTGATCGAAATGGCCAAGTCGTTGAGCGATATGCGCCTACAACTGAGCCAGCGCAGCTTGAAAAGGATTTAGAAAAGGTTTTGTAAGCCTTTCTTCAACTAATTTTAATCTGAAAACAAAAAGAGAGCACAACCCTGCTCTCTTTTGTTATAAATTATACTAGTTTCCTACATTTATTAACGAATCGTTTCTAATAAATTGAATGCTTCTTCCTTTGATGCAATCTTTAGCAATTGCTCTCTAAATTCATCATCCATCAATTTTCGAGATAGCATTTGTAAAATTTTAAGATGTGCATCTCCTGCTGCATCCTCAGGTACTGCGATCATAAAAATTAATTTTGCATCAGTTCCGTCTAAGCTTTTCCAATCTACCCCATCACGTTTCATTCCAAAAGCTACAGCTGGACGCTTCACAGCATTTGATTTCCCATGCGGAATTGCGATGTTCATTCCTAAGCCTGTAGAGCTTTCTTCCTCACGTTTTAGAATCGCTTGCTTAAACTCATCTTTAGAATGCAATACACCATTCTGTTCAAATTTAGAAATTAACTCATCAATCACCTTATCGCGCGTCTCACCTTTTAAGTTTGTTTCAATTAAATCGACGTTTGTAATATCCGTTAATTTATTTAAATTTGTGTTAGGTGTTGCTTGCTTGATGATTTCTTCATTTTGTTGTACCTCTTCATTTTTTACAGGTGCTGACTCAACATCCTTCTTCAAAGCAGTTACCATTATTGCTGTCACAATAACCCCAGCAATGACCGCAACAAAGAACATAACGACATTATCTACTGCTCCTAAGACCGCAACAATCGGACCACCATGAGCAACCTTGTCTCCTACATTCGCTATCATCGCAATAACCGAACCAACCATTGATCCTACAACAATACTTGGAATAACACGCAACGGATCCTGAGCGGCAAATGGAATAGCCCCTTCAGTAATACCGAATAATCCCATTGTAAAGGAAGCTTTTCCCGCTTCTCTTTCATTTGGATGGAATTTACGCTTGTTTATAATTGTTGCTAAACCAAGGCCAACTGGCGGAATACAAATTGCAACAGCAATTGGACCCATAATGTAATAATTTCCTTCTGCAATCATTGCTGAACCAAATAGGAAGGCAACCTTGTTAAATGGACCACCCATATCAATCGCAATCATCGCTCCAAGAATTAGCGCTAAAACAATGGAGCTACTACCTTGCATTCCTGCAAGCCAAGTTGTTAATAATTCAAACACACTAGCAACCGGTGAACCAATAATATAAATAAAAGCTAAACCAACAATCACCGATGATAGAATTGGAATAAAAATAATTGGCATAACAGGTTGTACCGCTTTTGGTACTTTCATTTTCTTAATGCCTAATGCAACATAGCCCGCTAAGAAACCAGCGATAATTCCACCGATAAACCCAGCACCTGCATCACTGCCATAAAAGCTACCATTTGCCGCAATGTATCCGCCTATCATACCCGGAACTAATCCTGGACGATCAGCAATACTTACCGCAATAAAACCGGCTAATATTGGCACCATGAACATAAATGCTGTACTACCAAGGCTTTCAATTTGCTTCCAAATAGAGTCCTCGGGGATAACGATACCTCCTGGTGTTTGTACACCGCCAAGGGTTAATGCGAGGGCAATTAATAATCCCCCCACTACAATGAACGGAACCATATAGGAAACACCGTTCATTAAATGCTTATAAATTGGATTTTCCTTCTTCTTACGCTGTTTCTCTCCATTTTCGGAAGCAAGCTCTGGTTTATAAACTGGAACATCTCCAGTTTGAATCTTTTTGATAAGCTCCTCTGGTTTACGAATTCCCTCTTGCACACCAGTAACTAATAGCTTTTTACCGACAAAGCGGTCTTTTGCTACCTCTTTATCTGCTGCAATAATAATTCCATCTGCTTCTGCAATATCCTGCTCTGTAAGCCCATTTTCAATCCCGATAGAGCCTTGAGTTTCTACTTTAATCTCTACCCCTAATGTCTCGCCTGCTTTTTGTAAATTTTCAGCAGCCATATACGTATGTGCGATTCCGACTGGACAAGCAGTAACAGCTAATATCTTTGCCATTTTGTTTTCCTCCTTAGATGTAAGCGTATTAGCAATCGCTTTCTTATATCTTATAATGTGCTTGTCCATCTATTATTTTTTATTTTTACCAGAAGTTACGGTAAAAGCATGTTTATTTTTCATTACTATAAAATTAATTCTCAGAGAAAGTAAAATAGCTGAAAGGGTGTAGGGGAAAAATAGAGCTAGGCTTTACGCAATAACGGAGTGACTAAAGACTATTGATTTACCCGGATACGTTCTAGTTGAAGAATACAAATAATAGGCTATCTCAGGAAGCTTTTATACCTTGCTTTTGAGATAACCTCTTATAATATTTAGTTATAATAACCATTTAAACCATCTACCGTGTCCATCAGTTTCTGCAATAATTTGCTGAGTTTCGATTCCATTTAACATAAAATCAAGATGAAGATAGCGATCCCACATATTGTTATAGAGATGAAAGACATCCCGTGTTTTCCCAATCTTTTTAATTTGATTGATGAGCGTAAGCTTTACATCCTCTTCTAATTGATTTGCAACATGAGTATGAAAAATACAAATTACTGCATCATCTGGAGCTTGCTCAGTTATATTAGTCAGTAACGATATCCCGTCTCCTTCAATCAAGCTGCTATCATTTCGGTTTAAAAGTTCAGCTGCCTTTTCAAAGAGTTCTCGTCGTCCTTGATGCTCCGGCCAAATTAGTGATTTTAACCACATAAAGTCTTCCTCATCACCCAAATCGCTAATATGTAAATCAATCCCCCGACTAAAGGCAACTGGTGGGCTATTCTTTAAAAGAAGTGGTCTTTTCTCACCAATAATTTCCGATTGAATATGGACTGTTGACTGATTATTACCATAGATTTCGTCGCTTCCATATGAATATTTATATTGATCCCATAAAAGTTGAAGCCCTGCACTTGTGCCAATTTCGATTAATGCTAGCGGCTTCTTCACCATTTCATCTATATAGCAAAAGCTTGGGTAAAGATATGCACAGCGTCTTACCTCATTTGTTTGAACAAGCTTTCTAGAAATAAGAGAAATGATGTCCTCCCGATATAGACGGCAAAAATCCTTGAAATGCTCAAAGGACTTTTCCGGCTTTTGAGGATGTTCAACAATACTTTGGTAATATTCTTTTAAACTATGATTCTTGCCACTTAGTAAAAGAAAATGAACAGCACTTAAAAAAAGGTTAGGAACTGGTTGACCTGCTTTCGCATTTAAACATAGTTCGAGCAGTTCGCAGTCATTAGCAATTTTATGAGACAAACATTCATAAAGTTCACTTGAGCCATGACATTCATTGACAGCAAAGCGTTTAAAGCGGTGGGACAATTGAGTTATATCCATATTCATCTCCTTTATTTGGAATAATATGTAACTATTATACCATATTGATGAAGCCCGCTCATTGGTTTTATCCTATTACTATGATAGCTGTTTGAATGTCTAAAGGAACAGGTTTCACATCATAAATATGGGCAAACCGCTAAACGATTTGCCCATTAAAATCATTATTCCATCATACAAGGAACGTCTTATGCTTGAACATCTTCATCATTTTTCAAGTAACTGGAGAAAAATCTGGTAATCCTTTGTACGACTTAGCTCTTCAATTAATAACGGATTTTCACTAAGTGAAGCAATTTTCCCAATTACTTTGCGAATGTCTATTTGATGTTCCTTTGATATTGCTAGCATAAATACGATTGATACTCTTTCATTCTCCCACTCAAGCGATTCCTTTAATAACGCAATTGCTATTGCAGACTTATGAATTAGCTGTGGATTTCCATGTGGAATAGCAATCCCTCCGCCAATTGCTGTTGACGATTTCCGCTCCCGATTTACGGCACTATGAATGAACTCCTTTGTGACATAGCCTTTTTTATAAAGGAGAGTTGCGAGCATTTCAACAATTTCATAACGATGATCCTTTTGAACACCAAAGCAGACAAGTTCCTCTAGCATAAAGGTAGAAAAGAGCTGATAATCAGCTTCTTTCGGTCCCTTTTGTTCAATCATGTTAACAAATTGACTTAGTTTTTTCTTATCCTCTTGACTGAAAAGTGGCGAAATAATGACATTCTCCTTACCTTCACTTTCAAGTGGCACAGTCGAGATAATAAAGTCAATCTGATGGACACTTAAATAGGATGAAATATCTGATTTGCCGATACAAGCAACTATTTCAATATTTTTATATTGCTGCTCGATTTTTGCTTCTAATAAACGCGACATCCCGATTCCCATATGACAAACAATAAGTGCCTTTACCTTGCTTTCCTTCCTATTTTCCATCCGCTCAATCGAGGCTTGAAAATGAAGGACAATATAGGCGACTTCATCCTCGGGGATTTCTAAACGGTACATCTTCTTAATTTCTTCAAATGCTAAAATAACCATGTTAAACATATAAGGATACATTTTTTTAATATTCGATAGCAGTGGATTGGTTATTGGAAAACCAAATTTCACTCGATTAATAACAGAATGCAAATGGAAGATGAGACCGTTTTTTAAAAGTCCGTCAGCATCAAATTGATATAGCGTCAGCTTACTAATTTTCGCAACAAGAGTATCGACAATACTCGTTACTTCATCCTCATTTGTGACGGTATAATCTCTTTCCGTTCCCATTCGCTTACTGCTAATAAGATGCCATGTAAAATAGACCTTTTCCTCTTCTGGAAAGGCTAAACTGAACACAGACTCTAGCTGTTCAAAAAACCAAGTGGCGTATTGGAATTCTATTCTTTCCTGTGCCTGTTCCTTTTCTGCAGCTTGTACATATATCGGTTCTCTTTGTCTTATTCGTTTTATCATAATAAGGGCATGAACGACCAAGCTATCAAGTGCACCCTCTGCAAAAGCAATTGAAAATTTCCGTTGCATCATTTCTAATCCATTTTTTACCGTCATAATCTCGTAAGGTAGGAATAAATCGAGTACAACATTCTTTTCGCTCGAGGTAAACGGAATAATCCCTGATAAATGAGCCAAAGCGTTTCTTTTTTGTAATTCTGTTCCTTGTACGACATTCCCAAGCCGCTGCTTTGATACAAGCTCTAAATCAAAGCGTCCAAGCCATTTCGCAATCGTTTCAATATCCTTTTTGATCGTTGCTTTTGGCACATAGTACTGATGAGATAAATGCTGTAATGTTATTGGCTTATTGCTTGTTAATAGCTGGTATGCGATTTCAATAAGTCGTTCCTCATTTGTCTTAGGCTCATTTGAAAAAAGACTTTGCAAAATTTTCGAGCGTTCCCCTTTATCAATTTGAATCGAAATACCTAATCCAGGCTTTCGGATCAGGCTACCACTATCATAATTAAGGAGAAATTCTTCAATTTTGTCTAAATCATTTCGCACTGTTTTTTCAGCACAATCAAGCTTTTCCGATAGTTCTTTTATTTGTAGTACTCCTTCTACTTGAAGGAGCAATATTCTAAGTAATTCCTTCTGTCTATTATTCATGATGCACCTGCTCAAACTTTTGTATTATGACATCATTTTATGGCAAGATGCTTCCCTCCGCAAACTCACCAAAAAAAGCATTTATGCTAGTTTCACACTTTCCTGTAGCTTTTATCCGTTTCACAAGATGATACTATTGCCTTCCTTTGTTCAATTGTACTTTCATAAGAGAATATTCGTAAAATAATATCCTTCAACAAATAAAAGCTTTAAAGCAATAACTTTTTACCTACTGACATTTTAGCAAAACTTTAAACTATAAACCTTCTCTTTTTAATCAAAAGAAAATAATTTGTAAGAAAAAATAACAAAACCATTGATTTTTAAAGGGTTATTCTCCCGTGTATCGCCACGTCAAAATTACCTAGATAAGGAATAAAATTAGGAAAATATAACCTGTTTTAATTTTCAGAAAATAAAATTATCGAACTATTCATTATATTCATATAAAGATTATAATAGGTATGTAATTATATTATTTTTTAGTAGAAAAATTTTAGAAGATTCCTTCCAAAATTCTTCTATCTAAATGAAGGGGGATTAATGTGAGAAAATCAGGAAAAGGGAAAAAGAGTATGGATTTGATGAAGACCTTAAAGCTAACAACTAGCTCGGTTGTAATTGGCGGGCTCTTATTCGGTCCTTACATTTCGAGTCCTTCTAATGTACAAGCTGCAAGCCCAGTTCTTGAATCAGCTCCTATCGATTGGAACATCATTCCGGAAGAAAGATTAGCTAAATCATTAAAGGAGAAAGGAATCATCTCAAAAAAGGCAACTTCTTCTGAGGTAGAAAATGCTGTTAAGGCGTATGTAGAGGAAAAACAAGGGGACAAGCCTGGTAAGGTTTCGCAAAAGCAAGCAAATGAAATCATGATGGATAAAAAGACGAAGGATTTCCTTACAAAGCAAAAGGACAAGCTCGCAAAACAGCTTAACAAAGGGCATGAACATTATAAAAAAGGTAAACCAAACGGCCCTGTTAAAGTAAACGCTGCAAAGCAAGCTCCTTATAACGGAGAGGTCCGCACCGACAAAGTGCTTGTATTATTAACGGAATTTTCCGATGTAAAGCACAATGAAGTTGAGCAGGAAGAAGGCTACATGTATGCCGATGACTTTAACCGTGAGCATTATGAAAAGCTTATGTTTGGCGATGAGGAATTCACCTTATTTAACGGGGAAAAGGTAAAAACCTTTAAGCAATATTACGAGGAGCAATCTGGCGGAAGCTATACTGTTGATGGTACGGTTAGCGAATGGTTAACAGTACCAGGTACTGCGAAGGAATATGGGGATGACGATCCCGCGGGAGGTCATGATAACTTAAATCCAAAAGGACCGCGTGACCTTGTACAGGATGCGTTAAATGCTGCGGTTGCTTCCGGTATCGACTTAGCTGAATACGATGAATTTGATTTATACGATCTTGATGGTGATGGCAATCAAAATGAACCTGACGGACTTGTCGACCATCTAATGGTCATCCATGCTGGAACAGGACAAGAAGCTGGTGGTGGTGCTTTAGGTGATGATGCGATTTGGTCACACCGTTGGACTTTAAATGGTGTCTATCCTGTCCCAGGATCTGAGGCTGCTGTTGATTACTGGGGTGGTAACGTCGGTGCATTTGACTATACAATCCAGCCTGAAGATGGAGCTGTTGGTGTTTTTGCCCATGAGTTTGGACATGATTTAGGCTTACCTGATGAATATGATACACAATATACAGGTCACGGTGAACCAGTCGCTTCCTGGTCGATTATGAGTGGAGGAAGCTGGAATGGTAATATTGCCGGAACAGCCCCAACAAGCTTTTCTCCACAAAACAAGGAGTACTTCCAAACAGTAATGGGCGGAAACTGGGCTAATATCGTTGAGGTAGATTATGAGGAAATTACGAAAAATGGTGTTGCCTCCTTCATCGATCAAAGTGTAACGAAATCAAACAATCCCGGGATTGTAAAAGTGAACTTACCACAAAAAGATGTTAAAGGATTTATGCCCGCTGACAATGGTGGCGAAAACTATTATTACAGTCAAAAGGGCGATGACCTTCATACAACATTAGAAACACCAGAATTTGATTTAACAAACGCAACATCAGCACAATTTAATGCACTTCAATGGTTCGAGGTTGAAACAGATTATGATTATGTTTACGTAAATGCGGTAACGAGTGATGGAAAGTCAGTTGAGCTTGATATCATTGGCGATGAAAATACTGCAGAGGGTTTGGAAACAACAAACGGACAATGGGTTGAAAAGTCTTATGACTTAAGTCCATTCGCAGGACAAAAGGTTAAGCTTGTGTTTGAATATGTTACGGATGGCGGCTTAGCTCCTAATGGCTTTGCCCTTGATAATCTCTCGGTAACAGCTGACGGTAAAGAAGTTTTCACAGATAATGCTGAGGCAGATCCAAAAGTAACAATGGACGGATTTATTGTAACAAACGGTTATTCAAAAGCAAATAACTACTATTATCTTGAATGGCGGAACTATGCTGGTTCAGACAAAGCGTTAGCCTTCTCACGCGGTGCTAAATATAACACAGGTCTAGTCGTTTGGTACGCGGATGATAGCTTTACAGATAACTGGGTTGGCGTTCACCCAGGAGAAGGCTTCCTAGGTGTTGTTGATTCACACCCTGAAGCAGTCTTCGGACTACTAAATGGACAAAAAACGATTAATCAAAGCACAAACTACCAAGTGGCAGATGCTGCGTTTTCACTTGATAAAACACCGGCATTCTCTGTTTTCTCTCCAACACGAGGAGCATACGAGTTTACTAGTTTAAAAGGCAATAAAGTATTTGATGACTCCATGACATATATCAATAACGATATTCCAGACGCTGGTCGAATTGTCCCAAATCTTGGCTTAAAATTTGAAGTCATCGGTGAAGCTAAGGATAATTCTGCAGGAGCAGTTTGGATTCACAAATAAAAACATTGACAAAGAGCATCACTCAAGGGGATACTTTTCTAACAACATGGGGTAATTAAAAAACTCACTGCTATCCAATTTATGAAAAAAGGATGGCAGTGAGTTTTTCTTTCTTGTTCTCTATTTAACTAGATCATTATCATAGATAATAGCGAGAACTAGATGATGGCGAATAGGTTACATTATATTGATCCTTTAATTCATGCTTTACCTCTTCTGTTAAAAGCAGCCCCACTTGATTAAATTCCTTTTCTAGCTCAAGTCCATTCGCAAGGAGACTACCTTTGTTCCAATCAATCCATTTTCCATATGTTAATGCCCATCTGGATAGTTTGTCTTTTAGCTCAGCTGATACTGGACTTTCATCTAAATCAAGATTACACCCACAGTTCTTACACCAAATTGGATCTGCGCTAACATCACCTTCAATTTTTATTTCAGATGTTTTCCCGCTTTTACAGCAGCAGTCCATAAGCCTACCTCCTCTCCTTTACTCTGCTAACTCCACCAAAATGTGGATTAGCAATGTTATTCATCGTAAGACCACTCCTTTAATAAAGAACCACCTAAATAAACGATTAAGGCAGTGGATTTGTGACAAAAAAAGCCTAACAACTTACATTTAAACTATTAAGTTCAAAACAACTTAACTTATTACTGCCTAAACAAGGAACCTATGTCGGTTAAGAAACTATTAGAAAAGTAAAAGGAACAAGCACCGCTAATGAAATTCATCATTTATATAAAGCTTCATGCAGTCTTGCTATACCTTCTTTTATTTCCTCTTGGTTCAGATGACCATATCCCAAAATAAGTTGATTTTGATGTTTATCTTTTTCAATTGTATGCTCTTCAACTTGATATACCTTTACTCCACATTGTTCAATCTGTTTAAGCTTCTCTTTTGAAAAATGGAAGTTTGTCACTTCAACAATTAAGTGCAATCCTGTCGAATAACCGAAAACTTGTACCTCGTTGGAAAATGTTGTTTTTATACAGTGCATGAGATAATCTCTTCGCTTTTTATAAACCTTCTTCATCCTTGTTATATGTCGTTCCAAATAACCTTCATCAATAAACCGAGCAAGGATAAGCTGTTCTACAGAAGGGGTATGTAAATCGGAAAACCATTTAAGCCTGCGACTTTCTTCAATAAGCTGTAAAGGAAGAACTAAATATCCTATTCTTAGAGCCGGTGATAGAATTTTACTAAACGAGCCAACATATAATACACGTTCAGGCTCCAAGCCCTGTAGCGAACTTACAGGTGGACCTTCATATCGAAACTCACTATCATAATCATCCTCAACAAGATAGCAATTCGTTTTTCTTGAATATTGAATCAATTGAATCCGTCGTTGTATCGGCAACGTTCCACCTAAAGGAAACTGATGAGAAGGAGTAATAAAGATGAGCTTCGGTTTTTTATTTTCTGGTAGCAATGCTGTTTTTATTCCATATTCATCTACAGGTATTGGAAAAATGGTAGCACCCGTAGTTTTAAAAATCGTTTGAATATCGTTTGTAATAGGATCCTCCATTATTACCGTATCGTTCGGTGATAAAAGCAATCTAGATACAAGTGTTAAAGCTTGAGTTGCACCAGAAGTAATGACAATTTGTTCAGGATGACAAGCTACTCCTCGAGTTTTCAGTAAATAACGTGCTAGAGCTTTTCTTAGTTCCGGGCGCCCTTCTGGAAGATCATAACCAAACATTGAATGCGATGTATCATTCCAAATAGCATGAGACAATTTTGCCCATGTTTTGCGTGGAAATAAATCCAGGGCTGGTAACCCCGAACGAAAGTCGATGATGTTCGCATCATCCGTTTTATTCTCACGCCAATTTAAAGCATGATTTGGTACCACCCTTTTCTCTAAAAAGGTTCCTTTTGCAACAAATGTCCCTGAACCTCTACGTGTTACTAAAAACCCTTCGGCTATTAGTTGGTCATACGCTTCTAGAATCACATTCCTAGACACCTTTAACTCAAAAGCAAGTTCGCGTGTCGAAGGAAGCTTTTCTTCAGATTGTAAGTCACCATTTAAAATTCGTTCCCGGATTTGTTGATAGACCTGCCTAATTAATGGTATATCCAATGATCGGTCAATAGGTATCCAAAGCATCCTACATGCTCCCCTTAACATAATTGGTACTAGCAAAAATAACAATAAGTGGTACTAATACAAACTATTTTACCATGATATGGTTACTTCAAATAGGAAAAGGAGATGTATAAAGATGACGAACGATAAAGTTCAATTCACACGAGCTCTTAAAACAATTGCACGAAACGAGCAAATGAAATCCTACATTCAACAATCCAATGAACTGTACCCCTTATTATTAAAGGCAGCAAAACGATTTGTCATAGGAGAACATAGACAGGAGGCAATTGCAGCTGCAAAAGAATTAATCACAAAAGGGTATCTCATTTCATTAGACTACATAGGGGAAAATACAATAGACCTAAAGGAATGTCAAAAAGAAAAAAACGAGTATTTACATCTAATGGAGGAAATGAGTTCACTCTCAATGCAACAAACTGTTTCGCTTGATTTATCACATATTGGATTATCCTTTGATGCAGAAACAGCTCACCTCCATTTGCTTGAAATAGCCAAGGCAGCAAAGTTAAACAAGATGACAGTTATGATCGGTATGGAAGAATCATCGAAAACAGATGAAATCCTCACTATTTATAAAAAGGCAACTTCGCAATACGATAATATCGGAATCACAATCCAAACACATTTACTTCGCTCAAACAATGATATTCAGAATCTAGTACATTTACCTGGAAGGATTCGAATTGTTAAGGGAGCCTATCAGGAATCTTCTAAAGATGCTATACCAAGATCAAACGAATTAAGTAACCGTTATCTTCATTTTGTTGAACAATTAATAGAAGCTAACCACCCAGTATCAGTAGCTACACATGATGAAACTTTAATAAAAGAAATGGAGCAACGTGGGTATTTTCCTCATCAAAATTTAGAAATAGAAATGCTCTACGGAATACGTCCGGATTTGTTAAAGGCTTTAAAAGGCAAAGGGTATAATTGTAAAATATACTTGCCATACGGAAAAGACTGGTACTTGTATTTATGTCATCGAATCGCTGAGCATCCAGAAAATTTATATCGTGCCATAACCGAAATCATTGTTCCAGCTTTAACAGAAAGAAGTAAAGCATATTGAATGAGCATTTCGTTGCAAGTGTTAAAGTGATTCTAGCTATGATTATTGTAGGTAGTTCAGTCGTAGCCGGTAAACTGCTTGCGCAAAGTTTTCCTGTGTTTTTAGCTTCTGAATTACGATTTCTAGTCGCGACCATTATTATGATCCCAATACTCATTCGTATCGAGGGGTTTTCTTCGATTCAGAAGAGGGAAATGCTGATTCTGTTTTTACAAGGATTATTTGGCGTCTTTTTGTATAGTATTTTTATGTTATACGGACTGACCTTCACTACAGCCATTGATGCCGGAATCATTACAAGTACAATTCCAGCCGTTACTGGAGGTCTAGCTTTCCTTTTCTTAAAGGAAAAATTAACTAAAAGTGTTAGTGTCGGTATTCTGCTTGCCGTTTTAGGGACGCTTATCATCAATGTTGTCGGCTCTGCTTCGGATATTGAACGTGGTTCCTCACCTATCTTTGGAAATCTCCTCATTTTCGGTGCTGTGATTTGTGAAGCATTATTTATTATATTAGGGAAGTTTGTTTCACAACGGGTTAGTCCTCTTGCAATTTCAACAATTGTAAGTGTTTTAGGTACTATTTTATTTTTACCGCTTTCCCTTTATGAGGGGGCTAAGTTTAACTTTGAAGGAGTAACAATGGCTGAGTGGGGATTAATATTATATTTCGGTATTGTTGTAACTGTTATTGCTTTTATTCTCATGTACCAAGGGGTGTCTAAAGTTCCAGCAAGTACAGTTGGAGTATTGACAGGGGTACTACCAATTAGCAGTGTCATTCTTTCAGTACTTATTTTAGGTGAAAAAATCTCTTTCTTTCACTTTATAGGAATTAGTTTCACCTTAACAGCTATCCTTTTGAGTAATAAGCAGCCTGCGAAGAAATTAAATAGAACTAATTGTTAGTCTCAAAAACAATTGTTTTTGAGACTTTTTTATAATGGAAATTGAATTCTAAAAACTTAATTTTATTGGCGTTGAAAACTATTCTTTTAGGTAATACGTCAAGTCATGCATACCTTATAGGCTCCCCATGCAGTCCTCCAAAAGACTAATAGGAAGTAAGGAAAAGCAGCCAAGCTATCAGCTGTCACTCGTCCTATCATTTAATAACTTTAATTACTTATCAACAGGTATATCAATTTCATACCCGTATGATTTCATGTAATGAATTCCCTCAATGAATAATGCCTCAGGCCTTGAATCCGTATTAAATAGCAAAGTTCTTTCCTTTCCCTCTGTTCCATCAGGTAATGTCTTATTGACTTCATTTACTGTCGTATTTAAAGGTATCATTTCATTTTTTGTTTTTACTGACACCCCATCTAACATTACATCTTGTTCAGTCACAATCGTTATCTGAACACCTTCAGAGGTCATGCTAAGCTTTTTCATCCAAAGCTTCTTCTTATTTAGTAAATAAGGAGCTTCCTTCATATTATTTAGAGAAAACTCTTTATCCAACCTTTCATAGCCAGCAAACTGTTGCACATTAAGAATCAAAGACTCAACCTGATCCGGTAAAGCATCATATTGAAGCTCAAATTTTTGTCCATTTAAAGATGAATGGCTTCCACTGCTTAACAATTCGATAGGCTTTCCGTTTGCAAATAATTCGACGCCATTTAACGAAAGATCCACTCGATCAAAATTCTCAACATTTAGTCTACCTTCAATTACAGTTATTGTCGGTGATGCAGTAATTTTATTGAAGGTTATCGTACCCTTATCAACCTTTACTGTCTTCTTTATAGGCTGTTTTATTTCTGTTTGCATCGCTTTATTAGGATGAAAAGGAAACGTAACTGAATCCTCTTTCACCTGATTATGCTTTAAACGCTGACTAATATGGAGTGTTAACTTTTTTGCAAAAGGATTAACAGGTTCAAATGACATTGTGCCTTTTATTTCTGTTTTTTCCTCGTTGATAATCGATGTCCCACTTTCAATTTCTGAATTCGTTAAAAACCCAGTAATGCTTTTAGGACTGAAAAGCTCCTCCGATTGATCGAGACCGTTTGGATTAGATAATGTATAATACATAACCAACTGATTCGCATCCGTCATAATCCCATTAATCAAGAGCTCTGTCCCGTCTTCGAGAACAAGTTTTTTTTCGATGATTTGTCCCATTCCATCTTCATTTAATCGTTGTAATGTCCCTGACATGACAGCATCGAACCCGAGAATTTTTTTACTATAGTAGGCGAGAGCATCAAAATGATACCCAATCGTTAGGATAGTAAATAAGCAGACCACCGCTATCATCCAGTTAGTAAGTCTTCGATTAGTATTTTTAGGAGCCGCTGAATGAAGGGCATTTCGTAATCTATCCTCCAATTCCTCTGGCACCTTTAATGAATCCAGCCGTTTTTTTTCAATTTCTAACTGCTTCTCAATTTTTGTCACCCTTCATCACCTCCATAGTAATCTCTCAGTCTTCTAAGTCCCTGAAAAACTCTTGATTTCACAGTACCAACTGATGTATTAGTTAACATAGCTATCGTTTTGTAGTCATAATCATGGAAATATTTTAATTGAATTGCTTCCTTTTGATGTTCATTCAAATGTAGTAGCATCTCTTGGATATCGATTTGCTGTTCATTTTTAATAAACGGTTGACTACTTACCGATTCATTTCCGATGACCTGCCAATTATCAATTAGCACCAGCCTTTTTTGCTTACGAAGCAATTCTTTACAACTATTCACTAATATCGTTTTACTCCAGCTATAAAATGCATCATCCTTTTTTAGCTGGTCAATTTTCTCATAAACCTTTACAATCATATCCTCCAGTGCATCCATCGCATCATGCGAATTACCCATGTAGGTGAAAGCAAGTCTATAATATTCTGCTTTTTCAGCCATAATTAATTCGAGTAATGCATCTTTATTTCCCTTTTTCGCTCTTTTTACAAGTCGTATAACATTCATGCTTTCACCTCTCTTGCTTATAAGAGTAACGATAGGTAAAAAAAGTTCATTTTTTCCCGAAATAAATTTATATAATTCTTTAAAAATAGAAAAAGGAGCCTCAAAACTGATAATCAGCTTTATAGACACCTTTTGTCATAAAATAGAGTGCTATTTTCTATTACGCTCGCAGCTTCATAACCCCATTCACCTTCTCAGCTGCAAATAACATACAAAGTGCAAGTACGAGAATGACGAACGAGAACAGATGAATCGAAATATAGTTTGCAATTAATCCAAATAACGGTGGAAGGAAGGTCGAGCCAACATAAGCGACCGCCATTTGATATCCGATAATTGCTTGAGAGTTTGATCTCCCAAAACGGCTAGGCGTTTCATGAATCATACATGGATAAATCGGGGCACAGCCTAACCCTATTGCGATAAATCCTAGTAACGATACAATATTTGGTAATGGAAGAACTAACAAGATCCCACCAAAGATAATGATACATTGTCCGATGCGAATTAAAAGTGTATTATTTACCTTCATCGTAATAAAGCCCGTTACAAGTCTTCCAATAGTTATTCCAGCATAAAATAAAGAAACCCATTGTGCCGCAACAGCTGCAGACATTCCTTTACTATTAACTAAATAACTACTTCCCCATAGTCCCATTGTTGCTTCCACGCCACAGTAGAATAAAAAAGTTAGAAGCGCAAACTTCACTCCCTTTATTTTCAATGGTTTTGCTGCTTTTGGATTTTCTTCAATCGAAGTGGCAGTTTCTGAGACAGCGGCTGTATTTCCAGTCATTTTCGCTACCTTTGCCCATAATGGCAGGCTCAAAAATAAAATGATTGTTAGTCCAATTTGAAGCATAGAAATTGTAAAATAGCCCTTCTCCCAAGAGCCTTGATGACTAATATAAAAGGACATAATAATCGGTCCAATGCTTGCTCCAACACCCCAAAAGCAATGGAGCCAGCTCATATGACTTGCCTTATAATGGAGAGCTACATAGTTGTTTAATGCTGCATCGACAGCCCCACCACCAAGCCCTAACGGAATTGCACAAATGACAAGCCAAATAAACGAAGGTGCAAACGAAAAGCCTAACAATGCACCAGCGGTTAACAGGACACTAATGACCATAACCTTCCCGGTACCTAGCAGGTCATTTAGCCTTCCTGAAACTAAGCTCGACAAAATTGTTCCTGCTGAGATAATCATATAAAGATACCCTGCTGTATCCAGAGACTTTCCAAAGTCAGACTGCATAACAGGCCATGCCGACCCTAATAAGGAATCTGGCAAACCTAAGCTTATAAACGCTAAATAAATAATGACTAATAATAATGTTGCCAAGCTAGCTTCCCTCTCTCTTATACAAATTTATTGTCTAAGCATTCTTTCAACTGCTAAAAATTTCAAGCCATGCAAATAATCCTCTTTCCAATCACTTGTCTTTAAATCCGGAAGATGCTCCTTTGGCACAAAGCTTGCAGCAAGCATGTTTATTCGTTCAAGCATTGACTGCTCCATCTCTTCCTTATTAAAAATAATTGTGTGCGGATTAATCATCACTGTCATCATTGCAACAAGTCGACTAATTGCTTCTTCCTGTTCCCGCGTTTCACCTTGGAGTGCTTCATAAAAGGTTTTCTCCCCTCCAATCGGTGTAAAGGAAACCTCTCCTGTAAAAAACGATTTGCCTCGGACAACATCGCCATTTACAAACAATCCCGCACCAGGACCGTTATTTCCCGCAAGGATATAAACACTTGATTGCTTCTTCTCCATATCATTTCGATGGTGGTAACCTAGAACAGCAGCATTCATATCATTTTCGACAACGACCGAAAGCGAAAATTCCGCTTCTATGACAGCTTGTAAGTCAACATCGTGAAACCCTGAATAATCGGGAATATAAAAAATCTTCCCATTTTCTACAGCACCTGGTACTCCAAAGGCAATCGAACAAATACTAGGAAACGCACTCAAAATATCTGTGATCAAGCCTTTTAATAAAGACAAATCCTCGCCTAGCACACTCTTATAAGTACCTTGCTTTTTCACCTCACCTAGACAGTTAAACACGGTAAAAACCGTTTCATTACGTTCTAAAAATATCGCTAACCCTAGCATATAATCCGGATTATATAAATAGCGCTGTGCTGGACGTCCTCCACTTGATTCATCAAAGCCTAAATTTGTCACCTCACCTGATTTCTCCATTTGGTCAATTAGCTTTGTAATCGTCGGAAAACTAATGCCAACCTTTTCACATAATTCACCTTTTGTCGCACTTCCTAACGCCAAAAGCGCTACACGAATTTGATGAAGCATTGCGGTTGATTTATGATTTACAGTCAATTTTCCTCACCTTTCTTAAAAAACATTACAACACTTTTTAAACGATTTTAATAAGTCGATATAAATATACCATGTGCAACTCCATTTTAGAAGATCTTAGTAAAAATTATCCTATATTAATAAAAACCTGCCGTCTTTAATAAACTTATTTTCTCTACTAATAACTAAGAGGGTCAAACCCCAAGTCTGACCCTCTTAAAAAATTACTTTATTGAATTAAATTGCAGCTTTAATCTGTTTCGTATAGTAGAAGCGTACAACGAAGAAGTAGATGATTTGGATGAGTAGGAAAACACCCAATACGATAACAGATTCTTTGAATAAATTAAAGGCAAACAAATTCGATAATGCAGTTAATGCAATTGCTCCATGGACAAGCGCTACGATGATTGGAGCGAAAAAGAGAATCGCTGTTTGTCTGTTTAAAACCTTTTTTAGCTCCTTATCCGTTAATCCCATTTTAGAAATGGATGAGAATTTTTGCTTATCTTCATCTAAATCCATGTATAAACGGAAATAAAGGAAGCTTCCTGCTGAAACAAAGAAGACGATACCGATAAATAATCCGATGAATAAAATCGGGCCGTAAAATTTCATAATTTCATACATTTCGTACTCGACAGACGTCATTTCATATCGTTCTAACTTATCATATAGCTTTTCAGATGCAGCCATAATTCCCTCTTCACCATCAGTTACTTGCCAAGCATAAAAGCTCTCTGCATCTATTGGCTTAGGAAGCAGCTCATAATCATGGTCTGAAACAATAAAATACGAACTCATTGCAGGTAACGCTCTCGATGTAATGACCTCATCTTCATTTGGCTTTAATGTAACACCTGATTTCAACTTAATCGTCTCATTTAACATCTGTGTTTGTTGACCAAGATTCGTTCCTTGGAAATCAACAACAATAATCTGTCCATCCTTCACCTTCACTTGCTTTTCCCCAATTAATGAGGCGAAGCGATTAAAATCAGATTCCTTTGTTATCAAAATCGAATCGTTCGCGATTTCATAGTAGGTCATGTTCGTATGCTCAGAATCTGCTTTAATCTTTTCTTCTTGTAATGTTTGATTGATAAACTCTACATTTTGCTTCTCTGCTTCCTTATCAACGGTTTTATAAGAAAATGTCGTTGCATTTACATGTTTAACGCTAGAGGTAAGAACTGTCTGAAATCCAAATAATGATCCAATCGCACAAAATGCTACAGTCGAAACCATTGCAACCATAAAAAATGTCCGGGCATTATCCTTCATTCGAAAGGCTAAATCAGAAAAAAGCAGCATATTTGTTTTGAACCAAAAAATATGTTCCTTCTTTCTCAATCTCCGAATAATGTAAACACTTAATTGGGTAAATAACAAATATGTTCCGATGCTGACAACTATGATAACTGGCAGCATCGCCATCACAACGGTAATTCCTTTCACGATTAACGCTACTGCGTACCCCGATCCAAGTAACAGAACAGCTAGCAATGTTAAGAATAGATTTGCTTTTGGTTCTCCCTTTGAAATTTTATTCGCTTTAATGAGTTCAATAAGCTTTTTACTACGTAGTACATACGTAACAAATAGTGAAATAAAGAAAAACAAGACGATAAATGAAACAAATGTCATCATGATCGCTTGTGTTGGAAAATAAAATGGCAGCGAGCTTTCAATAATCAATACATTTTCGGCAACTAACAAAATTCCTTTTGCAAACACAATACCTAGTAAAATCCCACCAATTGTAGCAAATAAACCGATTAGCATATTTTCTAAAAACACCATTAGGCGGATTTGTTTCATTGACATCCCTTGAATCATCAATAGCCCAAATTCTCTTTTCCGTGATTGTAAAAACGAGCTCATCGAATAAAGAACGAAAAAGAAGGAAAAGACATAGATGATTCCTGCCGAAATATTCATCCCTTGTGTCACATTTGAATTCATATCACTTCCGCTTAATCCCGGATGAAAGGCGAAAATTGAAAATGTAAAGAAAACCATAACGGTAAAAAGGCTACTAAGAAAGTATGCAGCATACAACCTTTTATTTCGAATTACATTATTAAACGCGAACTGACGAAAGGTCATGTGCATCCCCTCCCAGTAAAGAAAGTGTATCAATTATCTTTTGGAAAAAGGCTTGGCGATTATCCCCACGATGGATTTCGGAATAGAACTTTCCATCACGAATAAAGACAACCCTGTTGCAATAGCTTGCAGCTTGCGCATCATGAGTTACAAGCATCATTGTTGTCCGTTCCTTTTTATTAATGTCCTCGAGCATTTCCATAACATCCTTTGAGGATTTTGAGTCAAGATTTCCTGTCGGTTCATCAGCTAATAATAGCTTTGGTCTATGAATCATAGCTCTTGCAACGGCTGCTCTTTGTGCTTGTCCCCCTGAAATTTCGTAGGTACGCTTTTTCATAATTCCGCTAATTCCAAGCTTTTCAGCAATTTCATTTGCCTTTTGCTTCATTTCCTTCACTTTTTTCCCATCCAATGTTAACGGAAGAACGATATTTTCCTCGACGGTTAACGTATGGAGTAAATTAAAGTCCTGGAACACGAAGCCTAGCTCACGCCGTCTAAATTTTGCTAATTCCTCTTTCTTTAATTTATGTGGGTTATTTCCATTAATTAAAATTTGCCCTGTCGTTGGCTCATCAATTGTTGCGATCATATTGAGCAACGTCGTTTTCCCGCTTCCTGACGGCCCCATTATCCCGACAAATTCACCTTCATCAATTGTTAAATCTATATCCGTTAACGCACGATAGGCAATGTTACCTTCATAAACCTTACTTACTTGTTTTACGTTCAGCATCACAAGTTCTCCCTTCAATTCAAGTTTCTTTAACTTGTGACTAGTATATCCTCTATTTGATTAGTGAAAAATCGATTTTTCTTTCACTTTCCTTACACAGATGTAAGGTTTTGTGTAGCAGTAAAAATAATTCTAAATGTTGACCCCTCATCGACCTTTGATTCGAGTTCAATACGATGACCAAGATGCTCTATAGCCTCTTTCGTCAAGTAGAGGCCCATTCCCGTTGATTCTCTGAATTTCCGCCCATTTTCTCCCGTATAAAACGGGTTAAAGACACGACGCTTATCCGTTTCAGGTATACCTACTCCATAATCCTTTACCTCTAAAATAGCTTCTCCAGCTTTTTCATAAATTGAAATATTAATTGTCTTACCTTTTCCTTTCGAATACTTAACAGCATTATTAATAAGCTGTGAAAGGCTAAAAAACAACCATTTCTCATCAGTCTCTACCGTAACCCCATCCTTTTCCTGTGAAAAATTTGGATATACCTGATTTCTGATATAGAAGCGTTTATTTTCACGATTCACTTCACTTACAAGCTTTGTAAGGTTAACGGGTTTAATATGAAAATCCTGTTCAATCGTCCGCAATCTTGCCATATAAAGAATCGTATTTAACCCTGTTTTCATCCGATCCGTTTCCTCGCGAATATTCGATGAATCCGGTTCATCTAAGTTTTGTGCAATTAACTCGATGACAGAGATCGGTGTTTTCATTTGATGGACCCATTGATCCATAAACTTCAAATGCTCAGCCTGTCGTGACTCTAATCTTTTAATTTGCTCCTGATAATGCTTGTATTGATTTTTCAAAAGATGATCAAGCGCCTCAGAAATAGGGGTTTGTTCTGTTTTTTGGAGAGATTGATCCAAGGATTCAAGCTCATTACTGAGCCGTTTGTAAAAAAGCCGCCGGCTATAATAATGATAAATTAAATATCCACCAAGAAAAAAGAAACCGAGAAACACCGCGTAAAGTGCAGGTAATAGACGATCGTAACCATCAAGAAAATAGATTGATAAAATCACAAAAAATTGAATGATTTGAACAACAATAAGAAGAGCATGCTCCTTTAAAAATAGCTTCATTGCTGCTCAGCCTTTGACCAGGAAATATTCAATCGATAGCCTGCTCCTCTAACCGTTTCAACTGCCCCTTTAATTCCTACTGCTTCAAATTTCTTTCGCACTCGGGTAATGTTAACGTTCAAGGTGTTTTCATCAACATACATTTGGTCATCCCATAATTTTTCAAGCAAATCCTCACGTCCCGCAACACGTGGATATCGTTCAATTAAGCTTTCGATAATATCAGACTCCTTTTTTGTGAGTGTAACTGTTTCTTCATGAAACGATAGCTCTAGCCTTTCGGGATATAGCTTTAAGCCTTCTGTTTCTAATACGCGCTCCTCAACATGTGCAGCATATTCCCCATAAGCTCGACGAAGCTGACTGCGAATCTTTGCCATAACTATTTCCGGATGGAAGGGCTTCGTAATAAAATCGTCACCGCCATTTTCCAGCGCCATCACTTGATCCATTTCACCGACACGTGCTGATATGAAAATAACAGGACAAATTGATTCCTTACGAATTTGCCGACACCAATAATAGCCATCAAAGCTTGGTAAATTAATATCTAAAAGAACGAGATCAGGATTAAATGCTTGAAAGTCCTTCATCACATGTTCAAAATTAGTAACAACATTCGCCTCGTATCCATATTTATTTATGTATGATTGTAAATGCTCCGCAATTTTCGGATCATCCTCAATAATTAATATCCTTTGCATCACTCTCACTCCTTTATCTGTCAAAATTATGCCATATAATAGATCATTAAAAAAGGCTATCTCCACAACCTTACAAAATTGTAAGAAAAATGTAAGGCTATTCAATTTCTTAAGACTAAACTGATTTATACAATGAAGTAACAGTCTTTGAAAAAGGAGATTAGCAATGAAAATAGTTATCTTTGGAATGCTCGCCATTGTCATTATTTTAATTGGTGGTTATGCCGTTATTTAAAATTGCACAACTGTTGTAACCAATATTCAATTTAACCACTTACTATGTTAATCTGATTTGGCACTGTATAGACGATTGCAGAAAATGTACTATACGAGTTTTGACGTTTTAAAAGGGAGTTTAAGGTCGTGGTTATCTAAAATTAGTGTAGTAAGAATATTAAGATAAATAAGAAGTATCCAATAAAGGGCTAAAGATAAAGCAAGCGAAAAAAATAGTGCATTTTCTTCGCTTGCTTTTGTATTTTTTTAGATTATTATTTGAAGAGAATCTAATACCTCGTCCAACGTTCATTTGTCAGTTATTTAGACCCTTTACTTTCAATCATAATCTTCGGGCTAGACATATAAAGGGGAGAAAAGTCAATTTTCTGACTTCTTAGACAGCCTTGTCATTATTTAAGCTCACACTAAATTGTTTCGAAGTGCTATATAATGAATTGGATAACCCTTTTAATTGTAAACCAATTTCATGAGTGCTTTCCATTTGCTTTATTTGAATATTACTTGTAGAAAGCATTTGTTCTGTACTGGCAAGGGTTTCTTGTGAGATTGATGCAAAGCTTAATGTTTCTTCTTCTAGGTCCGGCAAAATCTGTTTTAAACTTTGAAGCTCTCCTTGCATTCCTTGAAGCTTTTTACTAACCGTATCAATTTCATTCATTAATTCATCAAAGGATGCTTTTGAATCGTTTGCCGTTTCTAGGTAGCTTCTAATTTTCATAAGCATATCGTCAAATTCATTTGTAGCTCGAATCGTTACATCTTCCATTTCAATAATTGATTTTGAGATATCTACAGTAGCAGACGAGGATTGTTCTGCAAGTTTACGGACCTCGTTCGCAACAACTGCAAATCCTTTTCCCGCTTCTCCTGCTCTTGCTGCTTCGATTGTTGCATTCAGGGCCAATAACTTCGTTTGATCAGCGACACCTTTAATTAAGCCTACAAGATTTGTTATGGAGGATGAATGCTCCTTTACTTGTTGAATCGTTGACGTCATGTGCTCAAACTCTCGCTCAAAACTGTGGATTGTATTAATTAAATATGTATTGTTCTTTTCTCCACGCTCTGCAGATATATTCATATCTTCTGCGCTTTGAAATACCGTATCCATCCCCGAAATTAACAGTTGTATTTTTTGTTTCATTGCTCTGAAGCCCTGCACACTATTATCCGAGCTACTTGCTGTTTGTTCAGCACCATGCTTTACGACATTAATAGCTTCAATTAACTGACGGCTATAAGACAGTGCATCTTCAGAAGAATGACTCAATTTTTCTCCAGTTGTTTCTAGCTCTGTTGTTGTTTCATTTATTTCATTTATAACGTTTCTCATCTGTTCAATCATCATATTAAAGCTCAACTTTAGGGATTGTAGCTCTGGAATCGTTGTTTTAATTAAAGCTTTTTCATTTAAATTCCCCTCACGTACCTTTGTCATAACATTTCTCAGGTCATTGAGAGGTTTTGTTAGACTACGAACAAACAAAATTATAAGAAGAGTTGAAACGATTATGCTAACAGCCATTACAACGATCATAAATTTAGCCATTTCATTTACTGGTCCCAAATAAGATGCTGTCGGAACTACCAATAGGGACTTCCCATCAATTTCCGGCACTTTTAAAACGGAAATTGTATAGTCTTCACCATTAATTTTTTGCTGAAAGACACCTTTATCTTCACTTTGTATCTTTTTTATAAAAGAGTCTGTGAAAGATATGTTTGCTTTATTGCTTACTTTAAATGGTTTGATTTCTTCTTCTGTATAATAGAATATATGTGCTTTAATTCCATCTGTTTCTAACTGGCGTTGCTGATCACGAATGCTAATCTCTAATTGCTGCATAAAATAGGAGTCATCACTTACATATAAAAACTTTAAGTTTTTAGCAACATATGCCATAACCTCTGATTCACGACTTATACGATTTTCAATCGTCTCAATTGTCGTATCTCTTGCCTTTAAATAGGAACTAATTCCTACAATTGTAATGGAAACGACTAATAAAAAAATAAATAAAAATAATAATCGGCTTTGCAAGTTAACGTTTGCAAATACTTTATCCAAAAGCCGATTAGGTGCTGATAGATTTTCCCTTTCAGTTTTCTTTGTCTTTCCAGGCTTTTTCGATTTATGCTTTATCTTATGTATGAGTCTATTTTTTAAGTGGTTCGCCCATTTCTGTTCCAAAACTGAGCCCTCCAAATCTCGTGTAATTTTGACTCATTATAACATTTAAATATTAAGCTAGTGTTAAGAATGAATACCTCGTCAATATGGCAATTTACTTATTTTTCAGAGATCAACAGTAGTTATCTAGAACTATTTGTATGTCTCCAAACTTGAAATCGAGTATAACTTCCTAATGAAATTTTGCGCGGCGGAAAACCTTTATTGTGTTTCCATATGATGACCTTAAGAGGTTAAAATCTTTATATAAAGTGGTTAATTAGGGAGTATGAACCTGATTCATGCTTGTACATCTTTTCTCTATACACTTGTTGTTATAATAACAACTAAAATATTTCTCCAAATTCGTATTTTTATCCTAAAATTCACAAGACTTACTCGAATATATAAAAAGAAAAGGCAACGGAAAACTTCATTATTTTTCCATCACCTTTATTTTTAGATTAAGCAACTATTATTGAGCGATTATTCTTCCGGCTCTTCAACATCAACATACCTGTCATTCATACAATTATCGCAAACACCATAGATGTCATACGCCTCTTCCTCCTGGTGTTCCTCTGTTCTTCCGCAAACCTCACAAATTTTCGGCATACTATCACCTCTTATTGTTTAATTGGTCCTTCTTCATTCCTCACTTCAAAGCCGCTATCAACAATTGCCTGGTGAAAGTCTTGGATGGAGGCTGCCTTTTCATCATAGGAAATCGTTGCTTCACCCTTATCGAGCTGAATCTCGACATTGCGAATTCCCCACACATCATGTAACGTTTCACTTACTCTTTTCGCATCCTCTGGTGTGTTCATATCTTTTAGGGAAATCGTTTTTTTCACTACCATCTTTAACACCCCTTTGTCTACGTTAATGAAACGACTTTTGATTCGTATTAAATTCCTTGCCCATCCCTTGGAGGAAGCCTGTCATGGTTGCGATAGAGGCAAGAACATCCGGATCATTCATTGATTTAATGAGCCTCCATTTGCTTACCTTGCCGTCTTGTTCACCCATTTGGTCTAAGCCGCTCATAACAGCACTCATCAATGTATTTACCTTTTCTGGGTCCATTTCACCAACGAGCTTTACCATGTTAATTGCATTTTTGATCGTGTTGTGCATGTTCGGTTGATTTAATTGTCCCATAGCAAGGACACCAACCTTTTCACGCGTTTTTAATAATCCCTTCACCGCATCTAACACACCTGCGCTATGCAGCTCTTGAAGGATTTCCAGGCTAGTTGTTATTGCCTCGCGATTATTTGCGATTAACGAGATAATTTCACCTATTGCTTCAGCCTGTTCCTCCGCTTTCGTCGGTACCCTTTTTTCAATGTGATGAATAGGCTTGGCCATCATCTGTTCCCTCACTTTCCATCATCTCAGGGATTTGTATGAAATCACGGCGATTCCATTTTTTCTCAACCTCTACACCAATATGTGGCTGACGATTACCAAAGCGATAGTTTTCCTTAATGATCGGTGAAGGACCTTCAGCCTCGAGCACCTCCATCTTGACGTGCATCTCTTTGTAGTTAGGTGTATGTGTAATTTTATCGTGATAGCTACTTGTTAATTTGTTCACTGCCGACTCATCACTTCGTGTATTCATCGGTAAATAAAGTTGTTTTCCTTTTACAAGATCAGTTACCCAAACTCTAATCTTTACTTCACCATACGGAGAAATTAATTTCACCAATGCTCCTGTCTTTATCCCTCTTTCCTTTGCTAGCTCAGGAGACACCTCAAGCCAAGGATCTGGAACCTTTTTCGCAATCCCTTCGACGCGATACGTCATATTGCCTTCATGGAAATGCTCAAGCATCCGTCCGTTATTTAAATGCAAATCATACTCTTCTCCAACCTCAAGCGGCTCCGTCCATTCAACAGGAAAGAGACGCGCTAAGCCATCTGGGAAGCCGAACTTATCTTCATAAAGAAGCGGTGTGTCTGTTCCATCAGCAGCAACTGGCCATACGAGACTATTCCAGTTTTCAAGGCGTTCATAGCTTACTCCTGCAAAGATTGGCGCAAGACTAGCAGCCTCTGCCATAATTTCACCTGGATGTGCATAATTCCAATTTGCCCCTAGTGCATTTGCAATTTCTTGAAAAATCACCCAATCAGGCTTACTATCACCAAGTGGCTCAAATACTTGGTAAAGCCGTTGAATTCGGCGTTCAGTATTTGTAAACGTTCCTTCCTTTTCTAGGCTTGGTGAAGCTGGAAGAACAACATCTGCATACTTCGCCGTTTTTGAAAGGAAGATGTCCTGAACAACGAAGAAATCAAGCTTTTCAAACGCATTTTCTACATAATTAATGTTTGAGTCTACTAGCCCCATTTCTTCACCGAATAAATACATTGCCTTTACCTTTCCATCCATAATTGCCTCTACAATTTGGTGGTTATTTAAGCCAGGCTTTTTCGGGATTTCTGTCCCCCATTTTTTTTCATAACGAGCTCTTACCTTATCATTTTCAACTGGCTCATAGCCTGGCAACCATGCAGGCATTGTTCCAAAGTCACATGCCCCTTGAACATTGTTATGCCCACGCAATGGATAAGCACCACAACCTGGCTTTGCATAATTTCCTGTCACTAATAAAAGATTCGAAATCGCTGTACTTGTATCAGATCCACCCATATGTTGAGTAACACCCATTGCCCAAAGAATACAGACCGTTTTTGCCTCATGAATCATTGTTGCGAGCTGAATAAGCTCTTCCTTGCTAACACCTGTTTTTTCCTCTGCATATTCGAGAGTGAATTTATCTAATGATGAAACATATTCCTCATAGCCTTTTACCCGTTTTTGTAAAAATTCTTGATCCTGCCACCCCTGTTCGATAATATATTTCGTTATCGCATTTAACATGACTAAATCACTACCAGGGTTTGGATGGATTTTAAAATCAGCCATTTGTGCCAGCTCATGCTCACGTATATCAGCAACAACAATTTTTTGTCCATGATGCTTATGAGCGCGCTTCACCCGAGTTGCAAGCACAGGATGTGATTCAGCGGGGTTAGCCCCAATAACAAAGACGAGGTCAGAACTTGCAATATCCTTCATCGTTCCAGAATCACCACCATAGCCAACCGTCCGCATTAAGCCTGTTGTTGCAGGTGATTGACAATACCGTGAGCAATTGTCAACATTATTCGTCTTGAATATTGAACGGGCTAACTTCTGGAAAAGATAGTTTTCTTCATTTGTACATTTTGACGAGGCAATAAACCCTAATGATTCAGGACCATGCTCATCCATTGTCGTTTTAAGCTTTGATGCAACAAGAGCAATTGCTTCCTCCCAAGTAGCTTCAACAAACATATCTCCCTGACGGATAAGCGGCTTCGTCAGACGGTCCTCACTATTAACAAAGTCCCAGCCGAATTTCCCCTTCACACACGTAGAAATTCCATTCACTGGTGCTTCAGCTTGTGGCTGTATTTTTAAAATATCCCGATCCTTTGTCCAAACCTCAAAGCTGCAGCCAACTCCACAGTAGGTACAAACAGTTTTAGTTCGTTTAACCCTATCCTCCCGCATCGTTGCTTCAATATTTGATATTGTAAATATCTCTTTGTAGCCTGGCTCTACCTCTTTTGTAAGGTCAATCATCGGTTCAAGAATATCCTTTGGAATCCCTGTCATATAGCCTGCTTTTCCAAGCATCGATTTTTCCATTAATGCATTACAAGGGCAAACCGTTACACAATGGCCACATGATACACATGATGATTCGTTTATCGGGACATCATTATCCCAAATCACCCTTGGGCGTTCCCGTTCCCAATCAATACTTAACACTTCACTCACTTGAACATCCTGACATGCTTCCACACACATTCCACATAAAATACATTGGTCCGGTTCATAGCGATACATTGGATGTGAGTTGTCTGCAGGGTATGGTTTTGGTTCAAATGGATATTTTTGATGCTCTATGCCGAGATGCTCTGCGGTATTATGTACTTCACAATTCCCATTGTTATTATCACAAACCGTACAATAAAGCTCGTGATTTTTTAAAATTCGCGACATCGCTTCATGCTGCGCAGCTTGTGTTTTTTGTGAATTTGTATTAACCTTCATTTCTGGCTCTGCCTTTGTTGCACAAGCTCTTTTTAACTCTCCATTTATCTCAACCATACAGGTATCACATGTTTGCAATACACCAACTCCAACCTGTGGCTGATATGAACAAATTCCAGGTATGTATAAGTCACTATGATTTTTCGCAATTTCAAAGATCGATTGCTCAGAGCTGGCCTCATATGTCTTCCCGTTTATTTCAATCGAGAATGTTTTCAAAGATTCATGCCTCCTTCTAATGTTTATTTTCTAATACTATTTTTCACTATTTTTTAACTGATATACTCAAATTCTCCTTGTCTCTCTGTCTTTATACTCATTAATACAAAATAAATGGAATCCATGATATAACGAATGACTTATTTCTAAGCTCTGTTGCTTTTTATTAGCGGTTGTTTTATTAATGATGCAGTGCTCACTTTCTGCACCAATCACCCTTTAAAAAGCAATAACAAAAAGACCTTCCGACTAGGAAGGCCTTTCACATGAACTATTTCGCTTTTGCCAGCACCATAAAGCGATGCTGTGTAAAATCAATATAACCCTTTTGCTCAACTTTCTGATGAATCTTATATAAACTAGGTAGGAAGGCTTCAACATCAAAATTAGGGACTTGCCAAGGAATGGCTTTTAAATAATAAACCAATGCGCCAACATCATAAAACCGCTGTGTTGGATAATCCTCACAAGCTTTTATCACTTCAAAATTATATGTCTTTAACTCTTTTAAAGCTGCTTTTAAGCTCCAATCAGCATATTCATGGTTAATCGAGACACCTAACATCTCATTTATCCCTTTACAGTCAAGACCACCAACCTGTTGCGTTAAAAACATTCCATCGTTTTTGAGAATCCTTCTTACTTCCTTCGCTGAAAAGGATTCATGTTGATTCAGAATAAGGTCAAACTGTCCTGTCTGAAATGGAAGCCTATTATCCTCTTCTATCTGAACCACCTTTACTCCTAATGGTGTTAAACGAGCTTTTGCAATTGTTACATTAGGCAAATAGCTTTCTGTTGCATAAACGGAAGGTGGAAAAGGTCTTAACGATTCTAAAAACTCTCCACCACCTGTTCCCATATCTAACATAGATGATGCCTGTTGAATCGCTCGAATAGCCATACTTCCATATGACCATGGCAATGGCTCACTTCTCATTCTGCCTGAATCTGTAATATACGAAAAATCCCAGCCGACAAATGGTTCATCAGCCTGTTTAATAAAAGCACGAAATGAATGTTCCATTATGATTCCCTCCAAATTTATTGTTAACGTTATAAAAATTTGTCTATTTGGAGGACCTCTTTGTGATACGAAAAATTGTTATGTATCATGTTCTTTTCTGTTCATTTTTCATCTTCGTTTAACATATTTTCATTAAATTTAGTAAAGTGGGGTTTTATAAATTTGGTTGCTGCAACATAACTAAGCATTGCCAAGCCAAGTAGTAAAAAGCAATAGTGGAAGCTTTTTAATCCTACTGTTGGCGAATTTGCTATTACAGAACTCCCACAAAGAAGAAGCAGCCCAAGACTAGTTAAAAGCACCGTGAACATGCCATTACGCCTGAATAGTATAGAGCTTAATAAAACGATAATGTACATACCACTAAAAAACATCATGAGCGGGAATAGCGGTAGAAACTTTGCTGCGTATACAACATGATCAATAGGTAATATATCATTTGCTTGTTCCACCGAACCGTTCATCATCCGAGAAAATATTGCTGAATATTTCCATTCCCATGGATTATCTAAAATCTGACTACCTTCATACCAAGCTGCAGCAGTTGAGATAAGGAATAAAAGAAAAGCTGTTCCTAATTGAGTCCATTTACTTAACAACACGCTCAAATCCCTCGATTCTATTTGCATTTATATTCTTCTTAATAAGACGAATCCCATCGAACAAAGTTCCTTTTTCTAACAATTTTATTTGTACCATTTCTGTAATATTATTACAATTATTTTATCATCTAAGTCTATAAAACTTAAGTTTTATCCTATACAATCGTTCGAACTGTCTAAGGTGAGCATAAATTGACAGGATGGATTTCATTTATGCTGCTACAATTTTGTTAGGAGTTGAGAAGCATGGCACTAGTTGAATCATTACAAAAGGCAATCGATTATATGGAGGACCATTTATTAGAAGATATCAAAATTGAAGATATCGCAAAGGAAGCTAATATTTCGCCGTTCCATTTCCAGCGTACGTTTATGATTCTGACAGATATATCAATCGGAGAATATATACGCCGGCGCCGTTTGACATTAGCTGCTCAAGAATTAATAAGTACAAACAGAAAAGTTATCGATCTTGCCTACCGCTACGGCTATGAAACTCCCGAGGCTTTTTCAAAGGCTTTTCGAAAGCAGCATAAGATTACTCCAACTGAAGCGCGAAAAGGGTTTGGAAGGCTGCAAGCTTATAATCGCCTAACAATACAGGTTAGTCTGAAAGGAGCAGATCCCATGAATTATCGAATGATTGAAAGAAACGCCTTTCAAGTGGTCGGTGTCAAGCGTACATGTACTACAGAGACAACAAATGAAGGTTTACCAGGTATTACAGATTTTTGGGCTGATATGCATCAACAAGGTGTAATCAAACAATTACTTGAGCAAAATGACGGGCAAATAAAAGGATTATTAGGTATTAATGACTGCTACAATGATGAACAAAATACGCTTGATTATTGGATTGCAACGGAACATAAAGGAAGCGTACCAGAAGGCATGAGTGCGTTTCATTTTCCAGCTTCAAAATGGGTCGTGTTTGAGGTACGCGGCCCCGTACCAGATGCTTTTATTCAAACATGGCGCAGCATTTATTCAGAATGGTTCCCGTCGAATAGGTATGAGCCAGCAGACATCGCAGGATTTGAGCTTTATATAAGCGAGGATGTTAATCAACCAGATTCGATAAATGAGATTTGGATTGCAATTAAATAAGCTGTAAATTGCTAAGGGCAGGTTTTGTTAACCTGCCTTTAGTTCGTCCTTATCTTTCGTATTACTGTTGATTTTGCTCTCCTTAAAATCCTACTCCTACCAAACTAAACTATTTCTGACAAGAAATTTACCATCGAATCGGATCGGGACTCCCTTACCATCCTTTTCTGCGTGAATATGTAAATGTGGTTCGGTTGTATTACCCGAATTGCCGACAAGACCAATCGGTTGACCTCTCTTTACAGCATCACCTGCTTCCACAAGAATACTCCTTTTTTTCATATGAGCAATAAGGATAGTTGTATTCTCATTTTTACAGTTGATTTTGACATAATTCCCTTCCGGATTTTCGGATCAGCCTTCGGTGGAGCTAAATCCGGTAAATCATTTCTTGCTTCGATAATTTCACCAGTACAAGGACTATATAATGTATCCTCATAAATTTCATATTTAGATAGCTGCTCAGGGTATATGCCCGTTGCTCTCATCCCAAATTGATTCAGTTTCAAAACATCTAGTGCATACTTTTGCTCTGGATATGATTGATGATAGTTCAATTGCACATGATTCCCACCTTGACCAACATAATACCACCCATCCTTTAATGGGAAGTCAAGTTCGATCGCTTGCTCATTTGTTGAAAATCCGCTAAATACCCACACATTATACATACCGAAGATACCGATTAACAAAACACTAATTCCAAGTGAAAGCTTTTGCTTACCAGTATCATTCAGCATAAATGATAACTCGCGAGCCTTTCTCCATGAAATAATGAAGACAACAATAAATAAAAGAACCCAAACAAACCGCAGGTAATAACTAAACCAGCTCCATGGCGATGAAAAAAATCCCCAGCTTATTACTAAAAGTGCCAGTAACCCATGCAATATCCATTCAAGCCTACTTTGATATTTTCCTCTCCATAATGAATAAATAAAATAAGCTGGCAGGATAAACTGGACGACAATTAATTGTAATATAGCAACTATCATTTTTTATCTCCTTTATATAAGAACAAATGTTATTAATGCATACGAGTGAAAAACCGATAAGTTCCTTTTAAATCTCATCCTTATTTCATTTTAGCTTCATGAAAATGAATGAATTCATCGTCTCAGGATACATTAACAAAGAGGTTATTAAAGGAGGATTCACATGGAAAACACACATGAATTTGTAGAAAAATTACACGAAGATCAAACTAAGGCAAGACAAAACGAAAAACGCCAAAGCAAAGCACAGGCTAATCGTAAATTACCAAATAAACAGCATAGCACGAATAAGTAATGTCCATTTGGCTGCTAATCTGCAGCCTATTTTCTTATCTTACATTTTAAGAATCATATGATTTCAACTTTCCATTCTTCCAATAAATCGATTATGAGAGGTGAAGACAATGAAAAAGCATTTTCTACTCATCATTTGTCTGATTTATTGCCTAGTCATTGTAGCTAATTCTGCTTATGCTCAAAGACCGAGCAATCTTTACGAGGTAAAGCCTGATGATACGTTATCTAAAATCGCACAAAAATATCATACCTCTATAGCAGATCTTAAATTATACAATGGTTTGCAAGCAAATACCGTTACAGAAGGACAAAAGCTACTTGTTCCAATTACGTATACGGTTCGCTCTGGAGATACGTTAAAACATTTGTCTTCAACCTTTCAGCTATCAAGTGAGACAATAAAAAAGGCAAACCGACTTTCTTCAGACCAACTACAAAAAGGGCAACAATTAAGGATTGTTCCTAAAAAGCTAAGCATGCATGGTCAGCATATTGTTATGACAAGGGAACAATTTAAAACGTGGCTAGAAAACAACACATTTAATCGCAAAATCACACTCATTCAGCATCATCACACATGGCTGCCATCATACAAGGATTTTACTGGAAATAACCATTTTGCAATGCTCGAGGGAATGGAAAATTTCCATAGAAAAAAAATGAACTGGAAAACGATCGCTCAAAATCTTACAACATTTCCCGATGGGACTATTGCCGTCTCAAGGCCATTTAATATTGCCCCGGAAGGTTCAATTGGAAATAAAGCGAACGATGCCGGACTAATGATTGAAAATATCGGTAATTTCGATATCGGACATGACGTCATGACAAAGGAGCAAAAGGATACAATCGTCTACATGACAGCACTACTTTGTCTCAAATTTGGATTAACCCCATCAATTGATAGCATTACCTACCATCATTGGTGGAATTTAAAAACCGGTGAAAGAGTATTAGACAACGCCAAAAGCTTTGACGTTAAAACATGTCCAGGGACCGGTTTTTTTGGTGGAAACACAACCACCAGTGCAAAAAAATACTTTTACCCACTCATCCAAAAGCAAATGAATGAAATCTCCTCTACTTTTGAATAAAATTAGGAAAGGGACAGTCCCCAGTGGGGACTGTCCCTAATAGATCCTTCTTAACCTGCCACTTGTTGCTCGGAAAATTGGCTATTGTATAGGTCAGCATAAAAGCCTTTTTTCTCTAATAACTCTTCATGTGAGCCTTGTTCAATAACCTTTCCTTGGTTCATAACGAGAATTAGGTCAGCATCTCGGATTGTTGAAAGACGATGAGCGATGACAAAGCTCGTTCTTCCTTCCAACAAACGATTCATAGCTTGCTGAATAAAAATCTCTGTTCGAGTATCAACACTTGATGTCGCCTCATCTAAAATCATCATTGGCGGGTTAGCTAAAACAGCTCTGGCAATCGTTAATAATTGTTTTTGACCTTGGGAAATATTCGATGCCTCTTCATTTAAGACCGTGTCATAGCCATCAGGCAATGTTCTAATAAAATGGTCGGCATGAGCAATTCGTGCTGCCTCAAATATTTCCTCATCCGTTGCCCCTTCCTTGCCATAAGCTAAATTCTCTTTAATCGTTCCATTAAAGAGCCAAGTATCCTGAAGAACCATCCCGAAGCTTTTTCTTAACTCACTTCGCGAAATTTCCCTCGTATCAATTCCATCAATTTTAATTTTTCCGCCGTTCACCTCATAGAAGCGCATCAATAAATTAATCATTGTCGTTTTCCCAGCACCAGTTGGCCCAACAATTGCAACCGTTTGACCAGGTGATACATGAAGATTCATATCGGTAATTAATAAATCATCACCATAACCAAAATCAACATGCTCAAAATCAACCTCACCTTTTGCATTTGTAAGAGTTGCTGTTGTAACTTCCTTCACTTCTTCCTCTTCATCTAAAAGCTCAAAGACACGTTCAGCAGCTGCAACTGTTGCTTGAACAATATTTGCAATGTTTGCCGTTTGCGTAAGCGGTTGGGTAAACTGCTTTGAATACGTAATAAATGCCTGAATATCCCCGATTGTAATCGCACGTTGGGTAACTAAAATCCCACCTACAACACTAATAACAACATAGCTGAGATTTCCGATAAAAAACATGAGCGGCATGATAATCCCTGAAACAAATTGTGCTTTGCTTCCCGCTTCATATAATTCTTCGTTAACGGTATCAAACTTAGCCCCTGCTTTTTTCTCATAGCCAAACGCTTTAACAACCTGATGACCGGTATACATTTCTTCAATATGACCATTTAGCACACCAAGTGTCCGTTGCTGATCAGAAAAATGCTTTTGCGACCGTTTAAGAATTGGTCCAATCACAAAGAGTGAGATTGGCAATGTAATAACAGTAATTAATGTTAACAATGGACTGATTGTAAGCATCATAATGATAATCCCAACAATCGTAACAATCGACGTTATAAATTGTGTTAAGCTTTGCTGAAGCGTGCTACCGATTGTATCGATATCATTTGTTACCCGGCTAAGGATTTCACCATTTGTTCGTCCATCAAAATACTTCAACGGCAATCTTTCAAGCTTTTCATTCACATCTTCCCGTAAATCATAGACTGTTTTCTGAGCAACACTAGACATAATATATTGTTGAACATAAGTAAATAAACTACTAAACACATATAATCCAGCTAAAAATAACAAAATCCGCCCAATCTCTGGAAAATCAATTGCCGCTCCTGGAACTCCCTGAAACTTCGCATAGGCTCCTTCAAACAGTAAGGTAATCGCGTCACCCATGATTTTCGGACCAACAATCGTAAAGACCGTACTTAAAATTGCCGCGATAAATACTGCAGTTAATTGGTTTCTTCTAGGTTTTAGATAGGTTAGAAGCCGACCAAGTGTCCCTTTGAAATTTTTCGGCTTTTGTCCCATCACCATCATGCCACCACCTGGACCATGACCAGGATGTCCGCCTTGAGGCTTTTTATGCTTACTCATGCAATCTCCTCCTCTGACAGCTGGGACTCGACAATCTCTCGGTAAACATCATTTGTTTCAAGCAGCTCTTGATGTGTTCCCATTCCTGCAATTTTCCCATTATCTAAAACAATAATTCGATCTGCATCAACAACTGTACTTACACGCTGAGCAACTAATAGCATCGTCGCATCACGTATCTCATCCTTCAATGCAGCTCGCAGCTTTGCATCTGTTTTAAAGTCTAGCGCAGAGAAGCTATCATCAAAGATATAAATATCCGGTTTACGGACAAGAGCTCTTGCAATCGATAGTCTTTGCTTTTGGCCTCCAGATAAATTCGAGCCACCTTGTTCAATCTCAGAATGATAGCCATCAGGCATTTTTTGAATGAAATCATCAGCTTGAGCAATTTTTGCTGCATGAATAATCTCATCCTCTGTTGCATCCTCTTTCCCGAACCGGATATTATCTGCAATCGTCCCTGTAAATAACACGGCTTTTTGTGGGACAAAGCCAATCTTTGAACGGATTTCTGCTTGAGAGGCATCGCGAATATCAACACCATTGACACGAATAACACCACTTGATACCTCATAAAATCGGGGAACTAGATTAACTAGCGTCGATTTTCCTGAACCCGTACCACCGATAATAGCAGTCACCTCACCTTGCTCAGCAGTAAAGCTAATGTTCGATAATGCAGGCTCCTCCGCTCCTGGATAACTGAATGACACGTTTTCAAATTCAAGCGTACCTTGCTTCTTATTTGCGTGCGATGTTCCATTATCTTGGAAGGATGGCTTCATTTCAAGAACATCATTAATTCGCTTCGCTGATACAGCAGTTCTCGGAATCATGACAAACATCATCGATGCCATAACAAGCGCAAACATAATTTGCATCACATATTGGATAAATGCCATCAAATCACCAATTTGCATTGCACCGTTATCGATGCGAATTCCACCAAACCAAATGATAGCAACAACTGTTAAATTCATCACAAGCATCATTACAGGCATCATAAACGCCATTACTTTATTCACCTTGATCGAAACATCTGTTAAATCTCGATTTGCCCGCTTAAGACGTTGCTTTTCTTGCGTTTCCTTATTAAATGCACGAATTACGCGAATCCCTGTTAAATTTTCTCTAAAAACAAGATTCAATTGATCGAGTCGCTTTTGTACAAGCTGAAACAGCGGCATCCCGATCTTGAATATCAAAAGTATCGCACCAATTAACACAGGCATTGTAACAAGTACAATTAGAGAAAGCTTCGGATCCTTTGATACCGCCATAATGATGCCTCCAATTAACATAATTGGAGCACTAACGACCATACGCAGCATCATGATGACGACCTGCTGAACTTGGGTAATATCATTTGTCGTCCGTGTAATGAGTGAAGCTGTACCAACCTCATCAAATTCCTGTAAAGAAAAATTCTCGACATGATAAAAAACCTTTTTTCGAACATCTCTACCAAATCCCATTGCTGCACGGGACGAATAATAGCTTGCAACGACTGATGCCAACGCACCAATCGCTGAAACACCAAGCATCAAACCACCGATTTTCCAAATGTATGCCGTATCACCTGATACAACTCCTTTATCAACGATATCGGCCATAAGTGTCGGTAAATATAGCTCAGCCATCGATTGCAAAAAGATCAAACCTAATACAGCTAAAATCATCCATTTATATGCTGTTAACTTCTTTAATAATTTGAACAATTTCAGTTTCCCCCCTTTTCATTACCTTGCCGCTCCAAAAAATCAGCTAGTTGACGATGTGCTTCAAGAAGACCTTCATACTGCTTATCTGATAAAGTTTGGATTGCAGATTGAAAAATCTTAAACAATCCATCCTCACGATTATGAACTGATTTTAAAAACGCTACACCCTCATCTGTGATCATTAACTGTATTTCACGGCGATTCCCTTCCATCTGCGCTCGGCTTAAGTAATTCGCACGAACGAGTCCATCAACAGCTTGACTTAATGTACTTTTCGGAAAAAAGGTTACCTCTCCTACCTTTTTCTGTGACATTTTCACGTTTTGAGCAACCGTCGTCAAAATTGTATACTGTGGGACGGTTAATCCACTCTCAACAGCAGCTTTTTGAACGTATCGCATAATGTTTTTTTGGACATGATAAAAGGATTGCAAAAGTTCGATTGCTCGCGGTAATTCTGAAGTTTCCTTTTCCATCATTATCACCATCTTCCATTTTCAAATAGTTCCATTCCGAACTGTTTATATATGAACTTTAAACCTTTTTAACTAATTAGTCAATCGATTCTCACTAAATTCTTCCTATCTATTAACCTTAAACTTATATGTCTAAAATCCTATTAAACAAAGGCTTTCAATCCTTCATTTCTTATTATGGCATTTTCATCCAGGAAAAACCTTTTGTAAAACGCTTGCAATACAAATTATTTTAGATATAATACTTGTATACAAGTATACTTGAATAATAAGCAGGTGAAAT
Source organism: Metabacillus sp. 22489 (assembly GCF_052044855.1). Taxonomy (NCBI): domain Bacteria; kingdom Bacillati; phylum Bacillota; class Bacilli; order Caryophanales; family Bacillaceae; genus Metabacillus; species Metabacillus sp. 22489. The sequence goes on along the minus strand of NZ_JBQENT010000043.1, from coordinate 5,256 downwards.
ACATGTCAGAATTAAAGGAATTACTTTATCCTTCAAAATGGCTTGCAAAGGCTTCCGCTGGCGACCGTGTTGCATATGAGCTAAGAATGCGAATTATTTCTGGCTTGATTGAAAGCGGTACCGTTCTATCTGAAAATAAATTAGCTGCTGATTTTGCGGTGAGTAGGTCTCCTATTCGGGATGCGCTAAAAATTCTTGCCTCTGAAAATATCATTCGTTTAGAAAGAATGGGTGCAGTAGTTATTGGTCTAACCGAAAAGGAAATTGAAGAAATTTATGATGTTCGCTTACTTATTGAAACATTTGTATTTGAACGACTTGTCAAAATTGACACAACAGAGCTCGTTATCGAGCTTAGTAAAATATTAGAAATGATGAAGGTTGCCATTAAATATCACGATGCTGACGAATTTTCCTATCAGGATATCCTGTTTCACGAAACGATTATTCGCTCAGTTAACCACTCATACATCCTTATGATTTGGGACAATTTAAAGCCAGTTATGGAAAGCTTTATTCTCATTTCAATGCGAACTCGTTTCAAAGAGAAGTATGAGGATTTCACTAGAATTATTAACAATCATGAGCTCTATCTGGAAGCGATTAAAACTCGAAATCGAGACCTCATGATTAAATCTTTACATGAAAACTTTGATGATGTTCAAGGAAAAGTTGAAGACCTATGGATGTCACAACAAATGTATTCCAAAGGAGTCGAACAAAATAATGACTAGCTATATGTTAGGTATTGATATTGGTACGACAAGTACAAAAGCTGTTTTATTTACTGAAGAGGGTAAAGTCATTGCAAATGAAAATATCGGTTACCCGCTTCATACCCCGGATATTTCGACAGCAGAACAAAATCCAGATGAAATTTTTCAAGCTGTTTTACAAGCGATTACATCGATCACGAAAAAACATTCTGAGAAAAAGATTGGCTTTGTTTCTTTCAGTAGTGCCATGCACAGTTTGATTGCAATTGGTCAGGATGATAAGCCGCTCACACCATGTATTACATGGGCTGATAATCGGAGTGAAGCATGGGCACATAAAATCAAGGATGAGTTAAACGGTCATCAAGTGTATAAGCGAACTGGTACACCAATTCATCCAATGTCACCTTTAACGAAAATTACTTGGATTGAGAATGACCGACGTGAAATCGCTAACAAGGTGAAAAAGTATATCGGCATTAAGGAATATATTTTCTTCAAGTTCTTTGACCAATATGTTGTTGATTATTCCCTTGCCTCTGCTATGGGAATGATGAATCTGAAAACGTTAGATTGGGATGAAGAAGCATTAAGTATTGCGGGAATCACAAGCGATAAATTATCTGAGCTCGTACCAACTACAAAAATCTTTAGCAACTGCAAACCTGAGTTAGCAAAGCAAATCGGAATAGACCCTGAAACACCATTTGTCATTGGTGCAAGTGACGGTGTTTTATCAAACCTTGGTGTAAATGCAATTCGAAAAGGTGAAGTGGCCATTACGATTGGAACGAGCGGAGCGATTCGAACAATTATTGATAAGCCGCAGACAGATGATAAAGAACGAATTTTTTGTTACGCCTTAACTGAAAACCATTGGGTCATCGGTGGACCTGTTAACAATGGTGGAATGGTGCTTCGCTGGATACGAGATGAGCTTGCATCCTCTGAGGTGGAAACAGCGAAAAGATTAGGTATTGACCCATATGAGGTATTAACAAAAATCGCCGAGAGAGTTAGACCAGGCTCAGATGGGCTGCTATTTCACCCATACCTTGCCGGTGAACGTGCCCCATTATGGAATCCAGATGTCCGCGGTTCATTTTTCGGATTAACGATGTCACATAAAAAGGAGCATATGATTCGAGCTGCCTTAGAAGGTGTCATTTACAATTTATACACTGTGTTTCTTGCCTTAACAGAATGTATGGACGGTCCTGTAACACGGATTCAAGCAACAGGAGGCTTCGCAAGATCAGAGGTATGGCGCCAAATGATGGCCGATATTTTTGAATCTGAAGTTGTCGTACCTGAAAGCTTTGAAAGCTCATGTCTTGGTGCTTGTATTTTAGGACTTTATGCAACTGGAAAGATTGACAATTTTGAAATCGTTTCAGAAATGATTGGCAGCACGTACAAGCACTCTCCACAGGAGGAGGCTGCAAAGGAATACCGAGAATTGATGCCAATTTTCATTAATTTATCAAGAGTATTAACAGAAGATTATACGCGCATTGCGAATTATCAAAGAAGTTTACTCAACTAGAATAGACAATAGGAGGATTTATCATGCCATTAGTTATCGTAGCTATCGGAATCGTAGCATTACTCATTTTAATTATGGGATTGAAACTAAATACGTTTATTTCATTAATCATTGTTTCCTTCGGTGTTGCTTTAGCGCTTGGAATGCCACTTGATCAAATCGTTAAAACGATAGAGGCTGGATTAGGCGGAACACTCGGACATTTAGCATTAATCTTCGGACTTGGCGCGATGCTCGGAAGATTAATTGCTGACGCTGGTGGTGCACAACGAATTGCGATGACCCTTGTTAATAAATTCGGTGAAAAAAATATTCAATGGGCTGTCGTAGTAGCTTCATTCATTATTGGTGTTGCCTTATTCTTTGAAGTAGGACTAGTATTATTAATTCCAATTGTTTTTGCAATCTCGAAAGAATTAAAGGTTTCAGTCTTGTTCCTCGGAATTCCGATGGCAGCAGCATTGTCAGTCACACACGGATTTTTACCACCACACCCAGGTCCAACCGTAATTGCTGGTGAATATGGAGCAAACCTTGGTGAGGTATTACTTTACGGCTTTATTGTTGCTGTTCCTACTGTCATTTTAGCAGGTCCAGTATTTACAAAAATTGCGAAAAAGCTCGTTCCAAACTCTTTCACAAAAACAGGTAGTATTGCATCTTTAGGTGAACAAAAAACATTTAAATTAGAAGAAACACCTGGATTTGGTATTAGTGTATTTACAGCAATGCTTCCGGTTATCTTAATGTCAATTGCAACAATTATTAATTTACTTCAAAAAACAATGGGCTTTGAGGATAATAGTTTACTTGCTGCAATACGTTTTATTGGAGATGCTTCCACATCTATGCTAATCTCATTATTAGTTGCTGTTTATACAATGGGCTTAGCAAGAAAAATTCCAATCAAAACAGTAATGGAATCTTGTACAACCGCAATTACACATATCGGAATGATGCTATTAATTATCGGTGGTGGCGGTGCCTTCAAACAAGTGTTAATTGATGGCGGTGTTGGTGACTATGTTGCAGAGCTATTTAGCACAACAAATTTATCACCAATCTTGCTTGCATGGTTAATTGCTGCAATCCTTCGTATTTCATTAGGTTCAGCAACCGTTGCAGCATTAACAACTGCAGGACTTGTTATTCCAATGTTAGGTCAATCTGACGTGAATCTTGCTTTAGTTGTTCTGGCAACAGGAGCTGGTAGTGTCATCGCATCACATGTTAATGACGCGGGCTTCTGGATGTTTAAGGAATACTTCGGATTAAGCATGAAAGAAACATTTGCCACATGGACATTACTAGAAACAATCATTGCTGTAGCAGGATTAGGATTTACTTTATTACTAAGTTTATTTGTATAAGTCCATACTACTTATAGGTAAGGCAGTAAACCCCATTTTTTATATGAGGGTTTACTGCCTATTCATCTGAGAGAAAGGGAGTTATAAAATGGGAAATACAATTGGTGTTATCGGTCTAGGAGTTATGGGAAGTAATATCGCACTAAATATGGCGAATCATGGTGAAAAGGTTGCTGTCTATAATTACACGAGAGATTTAACTGACAAGCTCATGGAAAAAAGTGAGGCACAAGCACTTCATCCATATTATGAAGTTCAAGATTTTGTTCAATCTTTAGAGGTTCCACGTAAAATCTTTGTCATGGTTACTGCTGGAAAAGCAATTGATTCTGTTATTAGCTCTGTCGTTCCGTTCCTTGAGGAAGGCGATGTCATTATGGATGGCGGTAACTCCCACTATAAAGATACTGAGCGTCGCTATGATGAATTAAAAGCAAAAGGAATCGGCTATTTAGGCATCGGAATTTCCGGTGGTGAGGTCGGTGCATTAACTGGCCCTTCGATTATGCCTGGCGGAGATAAAGACGTTTACGATAAAGTAGCACCTATTTTAACAAAAATCGCTGCACAAGTTGATGGAGATCCTTGCTGTGTTTATATCGGTCCAAAGGGTGCCGGTCATTTTGTAAAAATGGTACATAACGGAATTGAATATGCTGATATGCAATTAATTGCTGAAGCATACACATTTTTACGAAACAGACTACATTTACAGGTTGATGAAATTGCTGAAATTTTTGAAACATGGAATAAAGGTGAGCTTAAAAGCTATTTAATCGAAATTACAGCTGAAATTTTAAGAAAAAAGGACGAATTAACAGGCCTTCCATTAATTGATGTCATCCTTGATAAAACTGGTCAAAAGGGGACAGGAAAATGGACAAGCATGCAGGCGATTGATAATGGAATTCCATCTTCCATCATTACTGAATCATTATTCGCCCGCTATATATCCTCGTTAAAAGAAGAACGTGTTCAAGCAGAGGACGTTTTAGCAGGTCCAGAAGTAGAGCTACAAGAGCTTGATAAGGAGCAGTGGATTGAATATATTCGCCAAGCATTATACATGGGAAAAGTTTGTGCCTACACTCAAGGCTTTGCCCAATATAAAATGAGCTCTGACCTTTATAACTGGAATTTACCATTAAAGGATATCGCTCTTATCTTCCGTGGTGGATGTATCATTCGTGCAGACTTTTTGAATGTTATTAGCCAATCATTCAGTAAGCAGGAAAATTTATCGAATTTACTTCTTGCTCCATTCTTTGCTGAAAAGGTTAAGGAATACCAAATGGGATTACGTAAGGTTGTTAGCGATGGAGTTCTGTCTGGTATCTCGTTCCCATGCTTTAGCTCCTCACTTACTTACTATGATAGCTATCGCAATGGTCGCTCAAATGCTAGTCTGCTTCAGGCTCAACGCGATTACTTCGGCGCTCATACTTATGAGAGAATTGATCGTGAAGGTGTTTTCCATACAAACTGGCAATAAGAAGATTGATAAAAAAAGAGGCTGGGACATAACTAGCTCTAAATAGTGAGAAAGGTGAATTTGAGGGTACTCAAATTCACCTTTCTCTATTTTTTTGTGTGAAATACTCCATTACACTACTTGTTTGGCAGT
>NZ_JBQENT010000042.1:0-47073 GCF_052044855.1 Metabacillus sp. 22489 | reverse complement strand
AGAAAAATAGAAGATTATATTTACTGGTATAACAATATACGATCAAAAGAAAAATTGACTGGACTAAGTCCGGTTGAATACCGAATTCAATCCAGCCAATCAGCTGCATAATAAAAACTTTAACTTTTAGGGGTAAGCTCCAGAGAGGGCTATTTTGCAGTTTATTTTTTTGTTCTCATTGGTTCAACAATAAAGAGCTGATATACATAATTACAAATTGCAACAGCAACACTTAAAATGAAAAGCTGCTTTCTGCTCATTCGAATCATTCTATATATGCCGAGTTTTTCGGCTATCGTTGTTAATGGATAGGCAAATAAGTAATCAGCAAAAATATTTGTTAAAAGATATAACCATAATTTTTTGTATGTTAATTTAAAAATCCAAAAGTTAATGACAGAAAACGGACCAAATACAAATGAAACATCTGTTGCTAGCTTTGGGAAGATCGGATGTTTTACCTTCCACCAGTTATATTCTCTTGATAACTCACTTATCAAGGCTATCACTAAATCACTAAATACAATCGTTGGCATAAATCGAAAAAATGTATTTCTACCGAGTTTAAATATAGATAACCAAGGGATAATGAGCAGCAAATACATTTTCCATTTTTCTTTCATTTGTAATGCCCCCTATGTATGAAACGAATAGTCAATAATATAGTTTTATCGTATTTTTACCTATATTCATTTTTATATCCATTGATTTGGAAAGTTAATGTCAATCATTCTTCTTGGATATGTAACTATAAAAATGGTTGAGTAAAACGAAAAAGCAGGAGAGTTCAAGTATTCTCCTGCTTTTCCTTTATATTTTATATGGATGTAAGACAAATAAAATACCCAGTGCTTTTTATAAGGATAGACGTATTGATTTTTCTAAAATTATACTATGTCACTTTGTGGGAAAAGTGCATTTACTTTGGAAGCAATTGTATGAAAAGGATGTGCTCCTTTATTTTTTACAGTCATTTGAGTGGGTTTCTTGATTTCTAATAAGAAAACTTTTTAAGGTTTTTGAAAAAAGATAATGACATAATGCGATGATTCCTCCTATGAAATCGGCAATTAGATCGAAATCTGTATCCAATAAGCTAGGTTGATTTTTTATTTTTGGTTTAAATAGTATGTCTTGTGAAAATTCAATGATTTCATAAAACGCACCTAATGCTGTTGAGAGGATGATAAAGAAAATAATGACGAGTCTTTTTTGTGTGATCTTTACCTTTGCAAATTGTTGAATAATATAAAATGCCCATAGTGTCATTGCATATGTTCCAAATACGTGCTGAACGCGGTCATAAAAAGTGGATGTAACATACCAATTAAGTAATTCACCAAAAAAACTATTGCTCATTATCGCTAAGATAACAACGAGGCGAACATATAAAGGGATTACCCATTTTTGTTTAAATTCAAAAATCATATATACGACCCAAAAAAGAAGATCAGACAAAGCAATTCGCATATATTCGAAATTTTTTATCATAAAAAGTCCAATAATACAGGCAGATTGTAAGACGATAAAAATTGAATCAAGGATCAATCTTTTATGTGAATCCTGTTTCATCTATATCACTCCTATGAGCCTCGAATGTTATTTTCTTTTTCGCTCCTAAATGAGATGAGGGTCGTTTTTAATGAAGCATAGGATCCGATAGCAGCATAGCCATAAAACCATCCCATAAAAACACTTGCTAGCAAATCGTGGCGATGACTTATAAAGATTGAAATACTTAATCCTAATATAAGGGCGATTGTTGGGACATACTTTCTTTTTACTTTTAGAAAGAGTTTTATTAGTTGTGTGATGATCATCACAATTGGAACAGCAATTACAGCATCCCAAAAATTTGTATGAATTGTCGGAAAGTCCATTTTAAGCACACCTTTTTACAAATATTCTTCTTACGCTACAATTAATCTTTATAAAAACCAATCATATTTAAAAAACAGCCTTAAATTAAAAAGACTGTTAAAGCATTGATAACAGTCATGGTAATGAGAAAAGTATGGAGGAGCAAAGTCCTTTAGAGCTATTTATTAGAATGGATTAATAATAAGTTTTTATACAAAAGGGATAAAGCGGCAGGAATCTATATCAAAAGGAAATCGATTAAGATAGTATGCTAAACTGAATAAAAGGATTTTGGAAGGAAAGGATTTCATTCATGGATATTAGAAAACCTAGTGACTTGGAACTTAAACAGATTTTGTTGTTTTCACCAGAAGCTATATATGATGGTACATTGGGAGAGATAAAACCTACAAATGAGAAGATTGAACAACTAGTCATCCCCCTCCTTGAAAAAGGCTGCTATTACTTAATAGCCGTAGAAGATGATCGATTAATGGGGTGGATACTATTAGGTGCTAGTAAGGACCAGTTTACTGATAAGGAAAATGGTTTTATTTATGAACTATTTGTTTTAGATGAGTTTAGAGGAAAGGGTCTTTCTAAACAGTTAATGAGAACAGCCATTAACCAATTGAGTCAGGAAGGATACACTGAAGTTCGCCTAAGTGCTTTTGTTGAGAATCGGGCAATTAAACTGTACGAAAAAATGGGATTTGAAAAGAGGACAGTAACTATGAGCCTGTCGTTATGAAAAACTTTTAAGATTACGTATACGGTATTCTACTATAGCTGGATTACTAAATGGAAAAAACGTAATGGATTTAATCCATCACGTTTTTTAAAAATCTAAATAGTGAAAGTTGTGCCGTTATTTCATTCTTTTTCTCAGTGAAGAGTATAAACCACTAACTTGACCCTCTAATGATCACTTCTCCGTTGTAAATCTTTTTGATCGGAGTTTGTTTACTACCATTCATTTTCCTAATGACGTGATCGACTAAGTCATTAGACATCTCCTGAATACGGTTGCTGATCGTCGAAATTTGCGGGCTTGTTACAAGTGATATCGGGTGATTATCAAATCCAATAATTGAAAAATGCTGCGGAATTTGAATGTTTTTATTAACAGCCGATTTAATTAATCCAGCGGCAACGAAGTCACTGCCAGCAATTATCCCTTCGATTTCTAGATGCTCATGAAAGATTTTTTCACCTAGTTTGATTCCATCCTCTATCGTTGATATGTGATTGAAAAGAAAGTCTTTGTTGTAATTCAAGCCCTTTTTATCGTGAGCTAAAATAAACCCCTTTAACCTCGCTTGCTGTAAAGGAGAATCAATATGATCTGAACAGAAGCCTAGCTTTGAAATGCCTTTATCGAGAAGGTATGCTGTTGCTTTCATTGTTACCTCTTCCTCATTTAAACAAAACACATCAAAATATCTTCCACTGTAATCTTCATTACAGGCAATGAACAGCTTATTTTCTGTATACGCTGCGACTTCCTCCTCAGATAATGTAGAGGAGGAGGCTAAGATGATCGCATCAAACTCATTTCTTTGCAGCTGTGTGTATACGTCTATTTCTATCTGTTTGCTTGAAAAGGTTTGATGTACGACAGTTTTGAATCCTTTCGCATAACAAGCAGCAGATAGATAACTAACTAGCTGACTAAAATAAGGATGATTTAAATTAGGGACGAGTATAGCTATACTCTTTGTTTGCTTTTGCCGTAATTGTTTTGCAAGGGAATTCGGAACATATTGATGCTGTTGCATAATATTTAATACTTTGCTTCTTGTTTCAGCTGATACATGTGGATGATTGGAAATCACCCGAGAAACCGTTGATTTAGAAACACCGCTTAGGCGAGCGATATCATAGATTGTGACCATTTTGCACCTCGAAAAAAATTATATTGACCTGGGACCGATACCAGCAATTATAGTTTAAAAAAGTAAAAATTGGGGTGTTGAATAATGAATATTAAGCTGAAAAAACCTTTTTCAAGCTCTCATAAAGTGAACTATTTACTCTTTTTTGATTTTGATGAAACATATTTTCCGCATTCTTGTACAGATGACTTGTTAAAGCATGTCTATGAATTGGAACAATATCTAGAAAACCTTGCACAAAAGCATCATGTAAAAATCGGTTGGGTAACCGGAAGCGACATCAATCAAATTATGCAAAAAATGGAGCGGGCAAATATGTCGTATAGTCCCCATTTTATCGCAAGTAACTTAGGTACTGAAGTATATAACGTTAATGAAAATGGAGAATTGGTTACTAACGTTGAATGGGAAAAGAGATTAAGGAAAGCTGCCTTCTCAAACGACAACGTAAATGAATTAGTCAGAGAATTGTATAATCAATATAAAATAGAGCTTGTCGAGCAAACGCAATTTGGCCAAAAACGTACAAAATGCAACTATTACTATTTTGAAAAATCTGTGACGAAAAGCGAATATGATTTAAAAATTATTCGACATTTAGCGAAAATGAACGGGATAGGAATAAATATAAACCGATGCAACCCAAAAGCAGGAGATCCTGAAGGAGCATTTGATGTTGATTTTATCCCTCTTCATACTGGAAAAAAAGCAATCGTAGAGTTTATGATGAAATACGACCAAGTTCCTTACGATAACACTTTTGCTTTTGGGGATAGTGGTAACGATGTTGAAATGTTAAAAACAGTAAAACATGGCTATTTATTAGGAAATGCCACTGAGGAAGCTAAAGGCTTGCATGATAAAGTATCGATATCTCATTATTCTGAAGGAATATTAGAGGTACTAAAAAAATGTTTAGTTAATAGTTTAAATTAAATATAGGTTTAAAGGTTACGTTGCGGTCTGTATGAACTTTCGATTGCAATGGGGAATACAGCAACTATAGGAAGCTAAACATCATAACGAAAACAATACATCAAAAAAGACGCCTCTTAGTAGAAGCGTCTTTTTTATATAGAAACAAATGTTCGGTTTGTAGGACAATTAAATAAAAAGGGTATATATTCGATTTTCATATTATTAGTATAAACAATTCATAATTATAAGTCTATATCTTTTAAGGAAAATGCTTTAATATTTTTTGTACTCGGCCGAGAACTTAGTGTGTGCACCACTGGAAAGTACGATATTCGTTATGAGGAGGATTTTTGTGCAAATACGATTATGGGACAATAATTTGAAGGTTCGTTTAATCGGAGAGGGTATGTTCAATATGCTTTTTTGGATGTACTTTCCATTTATTACGGTGTATTTTAGTTATGAACTAGGCAATAGCATTGCGGGCATCTTGATGACAGTCCCACCGATTTTTAGCGCGATTGGAAGTCTGCTCGGAGGAGGGTTAACTGATCAATTTGGTCGGCGACCTGTCATGCTTTTAGGGGCTTTGCTTCAGGCGGTGATGTTTATCTTGTTTGCAGTGTCACCATCCCCTTGGATTGATTACATCGCATTCATTGGCATCGGATTTGGGGGAGCGATCTATCGGCCCGCAAGTTCCGCGATGGTAGCTGATTTGATTCCTGCCGAAAATCTTCGCGAGGTATTCGCAACGTTTGCAACAGCTAATAACATTGGTGCCGTACTCGGTCCAGCCCTTGGAGCGATTTTTTTCTTTCAATATCGGCAAGAACTGTTATGGACCTGTGCAGTTGTATTAATTCTTTACTTTATCACGATTTATTTCATCGTTCATGAAACAGCGGCACAAACGAGAGAGAAAAACTCGAAAATAAGCAGTGTATTTAAGGAGCAATGGAAAGGGTATGGAATTATTTTCCGGGATAAAGTATTCTTGATTTATATTTTGGCGGGGATTTTTGCCCTTATTCCGATTATGCAGCTTGATCTCTATTTACCGATCTATATTATCAACCATGTACCAGCGCAACAAATTTTTGCTTGGGAGAATGGTTCCTTCTTGCTATCAAGTACAGATATTTTTGGCTGGCTAGTCGGGTTTAACGGCCTTTTGTTCGTATTGTTTATTCTGCCGGTAACGAAATGGTTTAGACGCTGGAAGGAACGTGATGTATTCATCCTTTCATCGCTTTTGGCCGGTTTCGGTACATTTTTTGTCGGATTAAACTCGAATATTTGGTACTTATTTTTCGTAACCATTATCTTTACGTTCGGTGAAATTGTGCGCTCTCCAGTGACACAGAGCTTTATTAGCCGCTATGCACCTGAACACGCAAGAGGCCAGTACATGGGCGCTGATAGTCTGCAAAATACGATCGGGAAGTTTCTCGCACCATTCATGGTGTTCCTATCAAGCTGGGTACCACCTATTGGAGTTTTCAGTATCATTTTGCTGTTCTCCTTCGTCAGTATCATCCTATACATTCATTTATTTAAAAAATATGAAGAAAAGCCAGTGCAACATGAGATGTAAATTTATAAAAATGGAGGAAGAAAAATGGACAGAAGTGGAATGTTTGAGGATTTTAATTTTAAATTGATTGTGATTGATGCTTTATTAGATAAGGAACCGATTTTTCATGAGGAGCTAACAGCATTAATTAATAAGTACGAAGATGATTTTGAATGGTATTCTGGGGCTGGCCCAATTGCTGAAATAAAGGAATATTTAGAAACGCTTCATTTGGATTCAACTGATTTGGATAAGATAGACTCCCTTTGCTTTGATGGCGGGAATGAAATCTATCATATTGTTAAGCCAGATTGGGATGGGGAGGATGATCTGTTTGATGTCGTATCTGTTGAAGGATTTCAAAATCTGAAAAGTTTAAAAACAGTTGATTATATTTCAATGTGTGACCCCAAAGTGTTAGAGCCGTTTGAAAAGGCGGGAATTGAAGTTCAGTATTAATGAGTGGTAAGTGATGAAACTGTTTAATAGTTTTTGAGATGTAAAGATAGTAAAAGCATCTTCCTTTGTGAAAACATGGGCTATTCCTAAAGCTCCTACTATTTTATCTAGTTCAAGGAATTAAAGTTAATTTTTTTTGGAGGGCATCTATCGCTGAGTTGAACACGGATAGGTGCTCTTTGTTTTTAGGAACAGAGATTCTAAAATATCTCAAATTAAATATTCATAGTGTCTACAAAACAAGCAAAGTTACTTTTCCGAAATAATTCATTGTTCAACTACACTCCATTTGGTAAAATGATGTAAAAAATTGGTGGGATTCAGATGATTAACTATCCATTTTTAGAAAAACATGCAACGATAGGAGTTACAGCACCGTCATCAGGGGTAGAGCCTGTGCTACATGATATGTTTAAACAATCATGTCATCGTATGAAGGAAAAAGGATTTCAGGTCGTTTGCGGTGAAACGGTTTGGACGCAAAAAAAGGCGAAATCCGCTCCTGCTCAAGTACGTGCAGCTGAGTTTAATGAAATGATGCGTGATGATGCGATTCATCTTATAATTCCTCCATGGGGTGGAGAATTGCTTATTGAAACCCTTGAATATATTGATTTTAAACATATAAAAAATAAGTGGTTATTAGGTTATTCAGATACAAGTGCGCTGTTATTAGCAATTACCTTAAAAACTGGAACTGCTACTGCTCACGGAACAAATCTCGTTGATTTAAGAGGAGAATATTCAGATGATACGACTGCAATGTGGCAGACAGTATTATCGACGAAGACAGGTGAAGCTGTCCTTCAGCATTCCTCGGCTAACTTCCAAAAGGAATGGGATCATCAAAATCCATCTCCGTGTGTGTTCCATTTAACAGAACAAACTTATTGGAAAGCTGTTTCTAACGAAAAGGTGATGATACAAGGCCGTTTACTTGGTGGATGTATCGATATAATAAGACATTTAATCGGCACGCCATTTGGTGATGTGAAAAAATTTAGAAACGAATATATAAATGAAGAGCCGATCGTTTGGTTTTTTGAGAATTGTGACCTGTCCACTACAGACTTGCGGCGGTCACTCGTGCAAATGAAGCTAGCTGGCTGGTTTGAGCAATGCACAGGTATTATGTTTGGCCGAAGCAGTGCGAATCCTTCTGTAAATGATTATACGACCCAAGATGTTTATCATGAGCTTTCTGCTGAGCTGAACATTCCGATTGTTTATGATATTGATTGTGGTCATGTTCCTCCACAAATGACGTTTATAAATGGTGCATATGCCGAGATTGAAGTTGAGGAAGGGAAAGGCTCTGTTCTGCAATGCTTTAAATAATGGCTGGCTATGCTAAAGCTTATTGAATTGAATGTGTGAGGCTACTTGAAATAACCAATAGATGAATAGCTCCTGTACAGAGTCTCTATTTATAGGAGGTAAAAATGAGTGTATCGAAAATTATAGAAGTTTATCCAAAACCAAAGGAAATTGAAGTGAAAATTGATTTTACCTTCGATTATATTGCTTTTGATGATAGTGGAGAGGATATCTTACCATTTGAGGCTTACAAAAGGTATAAAAAGCGAGATATGTTAATTGCTGTGGCGAAAATTAAAAGCGATAGCTGTGAATCAGGGTATGGTTTTATTATCTTTGACGAGGAGTTAGAGGAAAGCGGTGTCGTTGATGTGAGTCTTTTTCAAGACGAGAACGCCAAAGGTGATTAGCTGTTTTTGCTAGTTTGAGAGTTTTATAAGAAGAAAATGAATATTTAATATGAAGGAAGATTCGTGATGTCTTATACGTTAACATTAGAAATTAATCTTGCAGAATTGGCTAATCAACAGAAAGGATCATTCTTTTCTGAAGTAAGTAAGTTCATTCCGAAAGAAGATTTCCAACCGTTTAGAAAAGCGGTAAGTAAAAGTACAGAGGTTTATACTGCATTAGATTACGAATACGACAAAATGCTGAACATGAGGAAAATCATTAAGCTTTTGGATGACATGACGACGAAATTTACAATCTATCAGGAAACAGAAAAGGAAAAAGTATCAATAAGCCTTCTTGACCTTGAATCGATCGTAGGAGAGTTTAAGCTTATTCACAAGCTGCCTTATTTTAAATATCATCCTAATGTATATGAAAGTGGGAGTATCTCATACTATAAAGATATATGTGAGGTGTGCAACCGAGAGAGTTCCTTCTTTCATGAAGGCTTTTATGGTGAAAGTGACTTAGAAGAAATTTGTGTTCATTGTATTGCATCAGGGAAAGCAGGGGAGGAGCATGATGTTGAATTTAATAATCAATCCCCAACCTCCTTTGAGGATGCTCATAAAGTTGAGGAACTTCATTTAAGAACTCCTTCGATATTGTCATGGCAGGAAATATCATGGCTAGAACATTGTGAAGATTTTTGTGCATATGTTGGATCAGTTAATTGGGATGAAATTAGCCATCTTGAAAAAGAACTTCATGATGATTTAATGAAAGAAGCATCAGATTATAATCTCGAGCAGGAAGAGTTTAAAAAAGCGTTGAATACATATATAGTTGGTCATTTATTTACTTGCATTCATTGTGGCAAGCACCGATTAACGACAGATTTACCATAATATCAAAGTTTGCGGGGCTGTCTTGAGACAGCCCCTTCTAATCATATAGAGTTATAATTTGATTCGTCCTTTTTCGTTCATTCGCTTCGATACTTTTCCTCAAGTAGCTGTAGTTTTTCGCAAATATCCGGAGATAAATATTGTTTTGCCTCTTTAGATAAATTATCAATGTTAAGCTTTTCATCCTCTGGTGGTAAATGACCATCCCACAAATCTTGAGGGAAATACCTTTCATTAGCCTCACAAGCACATTGATAAGTAAAATAATACAAAGTCCATATTAGTAAATTAGCGGGAACTTCATACTTCTCTTCAAGGCTGTAGATTGCAATAAAATTAAAGCATCCATATTCTACATCATCATCATTACACATTTCATAAATATCTTCCCAATTTATTTTTTTCCCTGTTAGCCATTCTTTCCCCATTTCAATCATCTTTTTGAACTTTTGAAACGCCTCTTTGTACTCGCTATCGTTAAATTCTGTCTCTAAATATTTTCTTGTTTCATCTGCATACGCCAAGCATATTGCTACTCTACTATTAATGCTTGTTTCCATGATATCTCTCATATATGCTAACCTCCCTTGGTCGTCTCTTTTTTATTGATAAAAAATATCTTCTCTATCTTTTAAAATTTTAGAAGATTTATAAATTTGATTTATATAAACTATCAATTTAACTCTACTATTCTTTCTACTAACCTCTCAAGCTATATTCATAACTTTTAGTATTTTTTGTATAAAAATGTCATTCTATAGCGTGAGATTTAGAATTTCTGCTTATCCAAAAGATAGAGCGATTTAAATAAGTCGAAAGTTGTAGTCGGAAAATTCCCCTTTTTGTGACAAAAATTTATTAGAGTTTGAAAATTTTCGCGAAAAAATTATGTAAAAAAGTTGAAGTTTTTGTAATATTAGTTCGAATTTCCCTTGTTTCGCTCGATAAATAAAATATATTATGGAAGTGTCAACGTATAAATATTTCCAATTACTTATATTGATTGTATTTTCAGAATACAGAATGTTATTTACAGCAGTGATTTTCCCTTATTTAAAAAGGGTTATGGTACAAAAGTGCCACAATCGATTTAGGATTATTTATATGTCTTAAGTCTTTATTGATGTCGATTCCCCCCCTCAAAACTTGTTTTTTTGAAAAATATTATCTAGGAAACTGATAGATGTCAGTTAGTAGACAGTTGAGTGCATTTAAAGGAGGTGAGGATTTTTTGTATAGGAAGTCGAGTCTTTTTGTTGCATGATGGATTATCGGGCTTACTGCTTGCAAGGTAGATGAACCAGTCTACTAATAAAAGTGAGGAAGGTAATTTTATCAAGTGATACATATTCAAGAAAAAAAGGTGCAGCAAAAGGCAAATTCTCCAACTGTCAAAGTAGATAAGTCACAACAGGTAAGTGCTAGTAAAAATCTTTCATTTTAATATTTTTATAAGTTTAGAGAATAAATAAAGTTTCCCTACCTGAGTAGAAACTTAGTTATTTTCAAGCTTTGTTACTGGCCTTATAAGATTCTATTCATAGTTGACAGAGAGGAAATTCAATATTGAGGGAGGGGGAAATATATTGAGATCAAAGTCGACAGTCAGTAAAATCTTTAAAATATTTTTAGTTTTTTTAATTGTTATCTCATATAGCTTAAATCAACCTCTTGGTCTTGGTCTCATAAAGACAGAGGCGGCTACTACAGATGATAATTGGCTGACGTATAAGCTTGATGGATTCTCTGGAGATACTGTAGATCAATTGTTTAATGTAATGGGTTCTGCAAGTGTTCCGGAAGGACAAAATTTTATACGATTAACACCTGCAACCCAATTACAAAGTGGAACAGTCATTACGAAAAATAATTTCTGTCCGAAAGACAATTATTCTTTTAGTACAGCATTTTCATTTAAAATTGCTAATACAAGCCCTAATGGAGCGAGTGACGGATTCACCTTTACTCTTCAGGCTAACCAAACCAATCCATTAACTAATGGGGGGGGTTAGGTGTTTATGGTACCGCACCGAGTTTTAGTATAAAATATGATACTTTTAAAAATGATGTTTATAAAGACCCGTCAGATAATAATATTGCGCTTACTGTAAATGGAGAACCGGTCAATCAATCCGGTTGGTATACAGATTTAGATCAGTACAATACGACGAACGGTACTAATTATGAATTATCTAACGGAACTCAATATTATACATGGATTGACTATGATGGATTAAATCAAAACGTTCAAGTCCGATTAGGTACTTCTCCAGATAGAGCGAGTTCTCAAGTAGTGCTAGATGTAAACAGCATCAATCTTGACTCGATATTTAATGGAGCAAAACCTTATGCGAGCTTTACTGCATCAACAGGGTCTCCTAACTATGAGACACACGATATTTATAACTGGTATTTTGTAAACCAATACGCACCTATTGATACGCTTAATCCGCAAAACGATTATAAACAAGCACCTAGCAGCTTGGAGTTAGCGGCATCAACGGATAATGGATATAATGCTGCCGTAACTTTATTAGATCCATTAGGTAAACCAGTTCAGGGGGCATCTCTGGATAGTTTTACCTCAAACGTAGGGGAGCTAACAGGGCCTAACGGAGAGGCTGTGACTGATTTAGTTTCAGATGCAGATGGAAAGATTCAAGCAGAATTGAATAATGCAGGTCATAATCAGGAAGTTACCCTTGCAGCTGCTTATGATTGCTTAACTGACTCTACATCTTTCACTTCTACAAACCAACCGCCAACTGCACCGGATGATACAAAAACGACTGCAGTAAATGAGCCGGTTTCAGGTCAAGTAGAAGGACAGGATCCAGATGGAGACAGCTTAACGTATCGTGCAGGTAATCAACAACCTACTAATGGTACGGTAAATGTAAACGAAGATGGTACATGGACATATACTCCGAACAAGGACTATGTTGGAGACGATACATTTACAGTCATTGTAGATGATGGTTATGGTGGGACAGCAGAAGCAACAATCACGATTCACGTTACACCTACACCAATATTAGAGTCTAAAAAATCTTCAAGCATCGAAAAGAAAGCTGATGGAAATACAGATGCGAGTAATCCGGAAGTTGGAGATACATTACTGTATACAATTGAAACTCGAAACACACTTGAAAATAGTTCGGTCACAAACTTAACAATCACCGATGATATTCCAGAAGGGGTAGAATATGTACCTGGAACATTGACTGTAGATGGTACAGCAGTGACTGATGCACAAAGTGATGATAAAGGTCATTTTGCAGATGGACAAGTAGTTGGTCAATTTGGCGATGTAACGGATACGGAATGGCATACATTGACATTCCAAGTGACTGTAAACGCAGATCAAGCTGGTCAAACGATTGCCAACACAGGCGTAGTAACAGGTGATAATATTACCACACCAGATAAACCAAACACACAAGTGACAATCAAGCCAGAAGGATCTACAAATGCATGTCCAGCACCAATAGCATTGATTAATGGTAGCTTTGAGGAATTAGCATATTCACCTGATGATCCAAGAACTCCTGCTGGACCAGGGTGGACTGGTATCCAGGATGAATATATACCAGGATGGACTACAACCGATTCAACCGGTAGATTTGACATTTTTGTTAAAAGTTTAATGGATAAACTTGCAGATGGTGCTCGTGATAAACATGAGGTTATTCATGGTCAGCAGTTTGCTGAAATGAATAGTTTTGAGAATGCAACCTTATATCAAGATGTTCAAACTACTCCTGGACAAACCATTTATTGGCGCTTAGCTCATAAAGGTAGATATGGCGTAGACACGATGGCGGTGAAGATTGGTTCTAATACAACTGCACCAAATAGTCTTCCGAAAGTTCAAACAATGTCAACAGATAAAGACGCTTGGAAATATTATACGGGAACGTATACAGTTCCGGCTGGTCAAACAGTAACACGTTTTGGTTTTGAAGCCATTTCTTCAGCCACTGGAGACATAAGAGCTGGTAATTTCATAGACGATATTTTCCTTGGAACAGAACCATGTGTCGTTGCAGAAAAAACAGTCTCACCAGATGGAGATGTTTTTGCTGGTGACGAGTTAACGTACGAAGTAAATGTGAAAAACAATGGCGGAGACGTCGCAGCTAATACTGTCTTTGAAGATGCAATTCCTGAAGGTACTGAATATGTACCAGGCTCGTTAAAAATTACAAACGGATCAGGAACAGTTGAATTAACAGACGAAAATGACGATGATGCAGGTCTTTTCGATGGAGAAAAAGTCATTGTTAAATTAGGTGAGTTACAAAATACAACCAATTTACCTGACGGAATGACCGTTCAGTTTAAAGTTAAGACACTTACAACTGATGCAAATAAAGTCGTTACCAACAAGGCGCTCATTAATTATGACAATCTATTAATAAATGAAAGCCAATCAACAGAAACAAATGTAGTAACGAATACAGTCCTACCAAAGCCGCAAATTAATGCATGTCTTAAACCGGTAGCGTTGATTAATGGTAGTTTTGAAGAGGGTCCAGCTTACGGTTCATATAATGGTTCTTTCATGTTCCGTGAATCCGAAGTACCAGGATGGATGACTACAGATGATTCTCAAGGTGAAAAATTAATTGAAATATGGGATTATCAACGGGGATATCCTGCAGGTGATGTAAGGAATTTTCCTGCACCGCCAGATGGGAATAGGTATGCAGAGCTAAACGCTTATGAAAATGGAATGCTTTATCAAGATGTAGAGACGACACCTGGTCAAACACTTTATTGGCGATTGTCTCACATGGGACGCGAAGGGGTAGACACGATGCAGGTTCGTATCGGACAAGCGACAAGTAATCCGTATGATACTGTGCCACAAACTCAAATGTCTACTGGAAATACAGCATGGAAAACTTATACAGGAACTTATACTGTTCCAGCAGGACAAACTGTAACGCGTTTCGGTTTTGAAGCAGTTAAAACTGCAGGTGAAAATCTTGGAGGTTTTGGTTCAGGTAACTTCCTAGATGATATTTTCCTCGGAACAGAACCATGTGTCGTTGCAGAAAAAACAGTCTCACCAGAAGGTGATGTTTTCGCTGGTGACGAGTTAACCTATGAAGTAAATGTAAAAAATAATGGTGGAGACATCGCAGCAGATGCAGTATTTGAAGATGCTATTCCAGAAGGTACAGAATATGTTCCAGGATCTTTAAAAATTACAAATGGACCTGGCACAGGTGATTTAACTGATGGAACTGGAGACGATGCTGGATACTTTGATGCAGACAATAATAAAGTTGTCGTTGAGTTAGGTGATCTGGCGAACACAACTAACTTACCAGACGGAATCACTGTTCAGTTTAAAGTAAAGGCACTTTCAACTGAAACTAATAAAGTCGTTGCCAACAAGGCACTCATCAACTACGACAATCTATTAGTAAATGAAAAGAAAACAACAGAAACGAATGAAGTAACGACTACAGTCTTACCAAAACCGGAAATCGATGCATGTGCGAGACCAGTAGCATTGATTAATGGTAGCTTTGAAGAAGGGGCAGCAAGAGGTTCCTATACTTCTGCGGGAATCTATTTCTATGAATCTGAGGTTCCAGGATGGAAGACGACGGATGATGCCCAAGGCGTAAAACTTATCGAGATATGGAATCATAAGGTAGGGCTACCTTCAGTTGCACCAAACTTTGCAGATCCAGTCGACGGTGACAGATGGGCAGAATTAAATGCCTATGAAAATGGCATGCTTTACCAAGATGTAGCCACAACTCCTGGTCAAACACTTTATTGGCGCTTATCTCATATGGGTCGCCAAGGAGTTGACACGATGCAGGTTCGTATCGGACAGGCGACAAGTAATCCGTATAATACTGTGCCACAAACTCAAATGTCCACTGGAAATACAGCATGGAAAACTTATACAGGAACTTATACTGTTCCAGCAGGACAAACAACAACTCGTTTTGGCTTTGAAGCTTTGAAAACAGCTAGTGGAAATATAGGTGCTGGTAACTTCCTAGATGATATTTTCCTAGGAACAGAACCATGTGTTGTAGCAGAAAAAACAGTCTCACCAGAGGGAGAAGTAAACGCTGGTGATGAGCTAACATATGAAGTAAACGTGAAAAACAACGGTGGAGACATTGCGGCTGATGCATTATTTGAAGATGCGATTCCTGAAGGAACAGAATATGTTCCAGGCTCATTAAAAATTACAAATGGCACAGGAACAATCGATCTAACTGATGCAGATGACAGCGATGCAGGTCATTTTGATGGACAAAAAGTCATCGTAAAATTAGGTGACTTACCAAACGCAACTGATTTACCAAACGGAATGACCGTCCAATTTAAAGTAAAAGCATTAGTGAGTGATACAATTACTCAAGTCAAAAATAAAGCGCAAATCGACTATACGAACTTGTTAACGAACGAAGATAAAGTAGTCGAATCAAATGAAACGACAACACCTCTTACTTATCAGAAGCCTGTTCTTGATTCCAAAAAATCAGCAACTATTAAACAAAAAGCTGATGGCAATACAGATACAGAACACCCTGAAGTAGGAGACACACTTACTTACACGATTCAGACACAAAACACAATCTCAAATAGTCTTGTGAAAAACATGACGATTAAAGACAAATTGCCAGAAGGACTTGAATATGTTCCAGGAACATTGAAGGTTGATGGAGTGGCTGTAACGGATGACGAAGGTGATGATAATGGTCATTATGTTGATGGCACATTCACTGGTCAATTTGGCGACATTTTAGATACAGATGTGCATAAAATCGAATTTGAGGTTAAGGTGCTATCTGGTCAAGCTGGTAAGGATATCAAGAATATCGCAACTATATCAGGTGACAACTTTGATGTACCAAGCAGACCAGAAAATGAAGTAAAAGTATATCCACGTCTTCCAGTGTTAGAGTCGGATAAAACGGCTACGAATTTGGAAGCAGGCAAGGAAGTATTTGAAGTCGGTGACACAGTCGTTTATACGATTAAAACGCGTAATAAAGTATCAGATGGCGTAGTAACTGCCTTAAAGATTTCGGACACAATTCCAGCAGGACTCACATATGTAGCTGGAAGCTTGAAAATCGATGGTCAGTCTGCGACAGATGCCGATGATACTGACAATGGTTATGTTGTCAATAATGCAGTTCAAGGAACATTTGGAGATGTAACAGATACAGAATGGCATACTGTGGAATTCCAAGCGAAAATAAATTCGGGTCAATCGGAACAAGCAATTAAAAATATTGCCACGGTTGAAGGTGGAAATATCACTACCCCGGATAAACCGGAAGAAACAGTTAACGTAACACCGAAAAAGCCAAATCTTGTTTCTGAAAAGTCGTATACAATTCAGGAAAAAGCAGCAGAAAATACAGATTTAGAGCATCCTGAAGTAGGAGATACACTTCTTTACACAATCAAGACACAAAATACGATCGAAGATAGTCTTGTGAAAAATATGGTGATTTCAGATAAATTACCAGCAGGACTTGAATATGTTCCAGGTAGCTTAAAAGTCGACGGAGTGGCTGTATCAGATGCCGAAGATAATGACGATGGTCATTATGTAGATGGCATATTCTCTGGACAATTCGGCGACGTAAGAGATACTGCGGATCATAAAATTGAATTCCTTGTTAAGGTACAATCAGGTCAAGCAGGTAAGGATATTAAGAATATCGCAACCATATCAGGTGACAATCTCGAGACACCAGATAGACCAGAAACAGAAGTAAAAGTATATCCACGCCTTCCAGTTCTTGAATCTGAAAAATCAGCAACGAATGTGGAAGAAGGCAAGAACACCTTTGAAGTTGGCGACACAATCGAGTATACAATTCAAACTCGTAATACCGTTTCTGAAGGTGTTGTAGAAAATCTTGTGATTTCCGATACAATTCCAGCAGGATTGGAATATGTTCCTGGCACATTAAAAGTCGATGGAACAGTCGTAACAGATAGTCAAGATGGAGATAACGGACATTCTGTTGATGGCAAACTAGCTGGACAGTTTGGAGATGTTACTGACACGGAATGGCATACTGTTACCTTCCATGCAAAAGTGAAGCAAGGACAAGCTGGTCAAGTCATTCAAAATAAAGCGACAGTTGACGGTGACAATATTGATACACCAGATGAGCCAACGAAAGAAGTTGAAGTCAATACATCTGAGATCAAATTGTCGAAAGTAGCGGATAAACAATTCGTTCATGTCGGAGACATTGTTACGTACACAATTGAAGCGACAAATGCAGAAACTGGCGCAACATGGAATGGTACGATCAAAGATACATTACCAGCAAATGTAGAGCTTGTTTCAGGTTCAACTGAGTTGAATGGAACAGCATTAGCTGATGGCGATGTATGGAACGAAGGTCAATTAACGGTGAATCCAGTGACTGTAAAAGCTGGTGAAACAGCCACAATTACCTTCCAGGTAAAAGTGCTCGAAAATGCGTTAAACACGACTATTGAAAATATCGCAACTGGACATGATCCAGATCAGCCAATGGTTCCTGAGGAGACAACACCTACTAAAACAGAAGTTGATCCAAGTGCAGGTGAACTAAAAAGCTCTAAAGCTGTATTTAATAGTAATGGCGATGCGATTGATGGCCAAAAAGTTAAAGTTGGCGATGAGCTGACATATAAGATTACAGCAGAAAACATCAAAGCTGCGACAACAATTGTCAACAATGTCAAAGTAATTGATGATATTCCTGAAGGCTTAAGCTACGTACCAGGCACGTTAACTGTGAATGGCGAAGCAAAAGGCGACAGCGCAGTGAATGGCCAAGTGGTAACAGTCGATGATATCGGCAGCCTAAAAGGTGGCGAAAAAGTAGAAGTAGCCTTTACTGTAACAGTAACAGAAGACGCGAAAGGTGAAATCACAAATATCGCAACGGTTGAAGGCTCAGTACCAGGTGAAAATCCAGGTGATCCAGATCAACCAGATGAACCAGAAAAACCAGGAACAGATGTCAAAGTACCAGCTGATATCACATTGTCAAAAGTCGCTGATAAGAAAACCGTGCATGTCGGAGACATTGTCACGTATACAATTGAAGCGAACAATGCGGAAACTGGTGGCATATGGAATGGGACAATCGAGGATTCGTTACCAGCAAATGTAGAGCTTGTTTCAGGTTCAACGACGTTGAACGGAGCAGCATTAGCTGATGAAGACGTATGGAGCGAAGGTCAATTAACGGTGAGCCCAGTGACTGTAAAAGCTGGCGAAACAGCAACAGTTACCTTCCAGGTGAAAGTACTTGAAGGTGCACTAAACTCAACGGTTGAAAATATCGCAACCGCGTATGATCCAGACCAACCATTAGATCCAGATGAACCAGGAAAAGATCCAGAAAATCCAATCACCTCTACACCAACTGAAACAGAAGTTGTTTCAAGTGCGGGAGAATTGAGCAGTAAAAAAGCTGTATTTAATGCCAATGGTGATGTGATTGATGGACAAAAAGTAAAAGTTGGCGATGAGCTAACATATAAGATTACTGCAGAAAACATTAAAGCTGTGACAACGATTGTCAACAACGTTAAAGTAATCGATGACATTCCAGCAGGTCTAAGCTATGTACCAGGTACATTAACTGTGAATGGTGAAGCAAAGGACGACAGCGCAGTGAATGGACAAGCGGTAACAGTTGATGATATCGGAAGCCTAAAAGGTGGCGAAAAAGTAGAAGTAGCCTTTACTGTAACAGTAACAGAAGACGCTAAAGGTGAAATTACGAACATCGCAACGGTTGAAGGATCAGTACCAGGTGAAAACCCAGGAGATCCAGACCAACCAAATGAACCACAAAAACCAGGAACAGAAGTCAAAGTACCAGCTGATATTACATTGTCAAAAGTCGCTGATAAGAAAGTTGTTCATGTCGGAGATAATGTGACATATACAATTGAAGCGAAAAACAGTGAATCTGGTGGCATATGGAATGGGACAATCGAGGATCCATTACCAGCAAATGTAGAGCTTGTTTCAGGTTCAACGACGTTGAACGGAAAAGCATTAGCTGACGAAGACGTATGGAGTGAAGGACAATTAACGGTGAGTCCAGTAACTGTAAAAGCTGGTGAAACAGCGACAGTAACCTTCCAGGTGAAAGTACTTGAAGGTGCACTAAACTCAACGGTTGAAAACATCGCAACCGCGTTTGACCCAGACCAACCATTAGATCCAGATGAACCAGGAAAAGATCCAGAAAATCCAATCACAACTACACCAACTGAAACAGAAGTTGTTTCAAGTGCCGGTGAATTAAGCAGTAAAAAAGCTGTATTTAATGCCAATGGTGATGTGATTGATGGCCAAAAAGTAAAAGTTGGCGATGAGCTAACATATAAAATTACAGCTGAAAATATTAAAGCTGCGACAACAATCGTCAACAATGTTAAAGTAGTCGATGACATTCCAGCAGGTCTAAGCTATGTACCAGGCACATTAACAGTGAATGGTGAAGCAAAAGACGACAGTTTAGTGAATGGCCAAGTGGTAACAGTTGATGATATCGGCAGCCTAAAAGGCGGCGAAAAAGTAGAAGTAGCCTTTACTGTAAAAGTAACAGAAGAAGCTAAAGGTGAAATTACCAACATCGCAACGGTTGAAGGAACAGTTCCAGGTGAAAACCCAGGAGATCCAGACCAACCAAATGAACCACAAAAACCAGGAACAGAAGTCAAAGTACCGGCAGATATTACACTTACAAAAGTGGCAGATAAGAAAGTTGTCAATGTCGGAGATACTGTAACATATACGATTGAAGCGAAAAATAGTGAGACTGGTGGCGTATGGAATGGGACAATCGAGGATCAACTCGCCGATCAAGTCGAGCTAGTCGCAAATACAACCAGATTAAATGGTAAGGCATTAACAGACGGAGACGTATGGAGTGAAGGTCAATTAACGGTAACCCCTGTTACTTTACAAGCTGGTGAAACAGCGACAATCACCTTCCAGGTGAAAGTGTTAGAAAGTGCAGTAAGTACAACTGTTGAAAACATCGCAACAGCGTATGACCCAGACCAACCATTAGATCCGACTGAACCAGGAAAAGATCCAGAAAATCCAATCACCACTACCCCAACTGAAACAGAAGTTGTTTCAAGTGCAGGAGAATTAAGCAGTAAAAAAGCTGTATTTAATGCCAATGGTGATGTGATTGATGGACAAAAAGTAAAAGTTGGCGATGAGCTAACATATAAAATTACAGCAGAAAACATTAAAGCTGCAACAACGATTGTCAACAACGTTAAAGTTGTCGATGATATTCCTGAAGGCTTAAGCTATGTACCAGGCACGTTAACAGTGAATGGTGAAGCAAAAGACGATAGTGCAGTGAATGGCCAAGTGGTAACAGTCGCTGATATCGGCAGCCTAAAAGGTGGCGAAAAAGTAGAAGTAGCCTTTACTGTAACAGTAACAGAAGAAGCTAAAGGTGAAATCACAAACATCGCAACGGTTGAAGGAACAGTTCCAGGTGAAAACCCAGGAGATCCAGACCAACCAAGTGAGCCGCAAAATCCGGGAACAGAAGTCAAAGTTCCAGCAGATATCACGTTGTCAAAAGTCGCTGACAAGAAGGTTGTCAATGTCGGAGATAGTGTGACATATACGATTGAAGCGAAAAATGGCGAAACTGGTGGAGTATGGAATGGTACAATCGAGGATCCATTACCAGCAAATGTAGAGCTTGTTTCAGGTTCAACGACGTTGAACGGAAAAGCATTAGCTGATGAAGACGTATGGAGCGAAGGTCAATTAACGGTGAGTCCAGTGACTGTAAAAGCTGGTGAAACAGCAACGATTACCTTCCAGGTGAAAGTACTTGAAGGTGCACTAAACTCAACCGTTGAAAACATCGCAACAGCGTATGATCCAGACCAACCATTAGATCCGAATGAACCAGGAAAAGATCCGTCGAATCCTATCACAACTCCACCAGCTGAAACAGAGGTTGTTCCAGGTGCAGGAGAGTTAAGCAGTGCGAAAGCAGTGTTTAATCGTGAAGGTGAAGCAATTGAAGGTCAAAAAGTAAAAGTTGGCGATCAGCTAACATATAAAATTACAGCAGAAAACATCAAAGCTGCGACAACAATCGTCAACAATGTCAAAGTAGTCGATAACATTCCTGAAGGCTTAAGCTATGTACCAGGCACATTAACGGTGAATGGTGAAGCAAAAGACGACAGCGCAGTAAATGGACAAGTGGTAACAGTCGCTGATATCGGCAGCCTAAAAGGTGGCGAAAAAGTAGAAGTAGCCTTTACCGTAACGGTAACAAAAGACGCTACAGGTGATATTACGAATATCGCAACGGTTGAAGGAACAGTCCCAGGTGAAAATCCAGGAGGTTCTGACCGACCAAGTGAACCGAAAAATTCGGGTACGAAAACAAAATTACCTGCAGACATTACGTTATCGAAGGTAGTCGATAAGGAAACTGTCAGTGTTGGAGATATTGTGACATATACGATTGAAGCGAAAAACGGTGAAACGGGTGGTAAATGGAATGGTACAATCCAGGATCAACTCGTTAAGCAAGTTGAGCTTGTCGCAAATACGACCAAATTAAATGGAAAAGCATTAACAGATGGTGACGTCTGGAGCGAAGGTCAATTAACGGTTAGCCCTGTTACTTTACGAGCTGGTGAAACAGCAACGATTACCTTCCAGGTAAAAGTGTTAGAAAGTGCAGCAAATACAACCGTTGAAAACATCGCAATCGCGTATGACCCAGACCAACCATTAGAGCCAAATGAACCAGGAAAAGATCCAGAAAATCCAATTAAGACAACACCGACAAAAACAAAAGTAGTACCAGTTGATGGTGATGTCCCTCCTTCAAACGACGGAGATAATGACAATGATGGTATAGATCCTGTAAAGCCAGACAATGAACCGGCAAGAGATCCGCAAAAGCTGCCACAAACAGGTGAAGACCAATCAAATTACATTCTGATTGGATTACTCATGATCGGAACTGCGTTAATTGGACTGTTAGTGAGAAGAAGATATTTAACAAAATAATCTAATAGATTATTAAAATAGCTTCTAATAACAATTTTGTAGTTTTTTCATACACCCCAAAAGATACCTAACTTTTGGGGTGTATTTTTTTGTTTTTAATTAGTTAGAAAAAGAACCTCACATTTTAATTATTGGCATTAGTTCCCTCAAGAAAAAATGAGTTCCTTTGCAAAAAAACAATAAAATAGTAGGAAAGATTCGTTATAATGGTAGTGCTAGAAGTAAATTTTAGAAGGTGTTAATGAATGATAAATTTTATTGGAGTGACGAATGAAAATACGCTTGAAAAAGAAATAGCATTAACTAATATAAATTTTTCAAAATATAAGTGGTTTTGGGTTGATTTTAATGAACCTACTGACGATGAGATAAATCATTTAGCAGACACTTTTCATTTTCACCCACTAGCCATTGAGGATTGTGTTCAGAGGCTTCAACGACCTAAATTAGACTATTATGATAACCATACATTTTATGTAACACATATTGTAAGAGAAGTGGATAAGGAAATTGTAAAGGAAGAATTAGACTTTTTTGTTGGCGCGAACTTTGTCGTTACCTTTCATCGTTCTCCTTCAAATGAAGTGTCTCAGGTTTGGGATAGATTATTGGCCCAACATAATATCGATAGATGGGACACCTTTTATGTGTTCTATCAAATTTTGGATAAAATAGTAGATAACTATTTTCCGCTTATTTATAAAATTGAGGATGAGTTGGACAAAATTGAAGATAATACGCAAAATAAATCAATGAATGCTTTATTAAATGAGTTATTTGATATCAGGTATTTGCTGCTAAATTTACGACATACGATTAATCCAATGCGGGATTTGCTTTATCGGATGTTAAATTCCCAACATTTAATCGAGATTAGGGATAGAAGAGAATACTTTTCCAATATTTATGACCATTTACTTAAGCTAACAGAAATGGTGATGTCGAATCGAGAGGTAACGGCTGATATAAGAGATAGCTATTTGTCACTAAACTCACATCAAACAAATAACGTCATGAAGGTTTTAACGATTATTACTTCAATATTTGCTCCATTAACATTTATTGCAGGAATATATGGAATGAACTTTGAAAACATGCCTGAATTAACATGGAAATATGGATACTTTATTTGTTTAGGGCTCATGGGGCTAAGTGGTGTATCGATGTTCCT
Source organism: Metabacillus sp. 22489 (assembly GCF_052044855.1). Lineage (NCBI taxonomy): Bacteria > Bacillati > Bacillota > Bacilli > Caryophanales > Bacillaceae > Metabacillus > Metabacillus sp. 22489. Next base: position 23,492 of record NZ_JBQENT010000042.1, on the reverse strand, counting down.
TTGGTTTAAGAGGAAAGGTTGGTTTAAATAAACACTATTAGATGACCAATTAGTAGATATAGTTTTTTCTAATATGATAGAACATTTGGAGAAAGTCATTATCTATTAAAAAATGAAAGACTTCCTTGGGATTAAGGGAATCTTTTAAAATGTAAGGCAATGTTAAAGATTATTGTTGACTGGAACATATACATTAGTCTACTGCTTAGAGAAGGGTGAGGAAGGGAGAGTCCATAGGCGCGGAAATACGAGGAGGCTCCCGAACCGCCCGCGGAAGGTGAATTCCTGTAGTGGAAATCATCAACAAAGTTTAACAGAGCCAAATGTAAAAAGGATAGTCAAATTAGGTTTCTTGTATAAAACATGTCTGTAATAAGCATTAATTTACGCTGAATAATATGAAAAAGGACCCTAATTTATATTATTTCTTATAGAAGTAAGGAAGGCTTACCTATTCCTAAAAGAATTCCACTATTTTACATTATAAAGAGTAAGGCAATGGTTTATAAACAGTAAAAGGAGTGGTAGTCTTGAAAAGGAATAAGTTGTTGTATTGGGTATTATGTTTGGTATTAGTTGGCTTCTTAGGAAATACGGTATATGCAGCTGGCAAAGAAGAAACGAATAATGTTAAAGAAACGAACGCATTGAAGGGACAATATCATCTAGAGGATGTTGTGAAAATTTATGTCCCATCAACTTATGATATTGATCAGCCTATTGATAATACCCCATATGTAAATAAGACACTTGAGACCTTCTCTAAAATGTTCGGAGGAGCGACGTCTATAGAGGGAACTGGTGCATGGGTATCTGATAATGAAGAGTTGATTAAAGAAAAAGTAACAATTGTTTATAGTTTTGTCGAAAAGTTAGACAAGAAAAAAGTGAACGAAGTAGTAGCTTATGCAAAATCGTTAAAAGAAGAAATGAAACAATCTTCTGTGTCGCTTGAGGTGAACGGTAAAATGTATTTTATCGAATAAAGCGTTGCTATTAGAGCAAATCTAGTCAATAAGTATTTTAGAAATAGATCGTTCCCTTTTATCCTCCATCGAGCTGTTCATTCAGCTCTTTTTTATTGGTACAGAGTATTTCGTGTTATGAACAACTAAGTCCTAAGACTGATATGATTTTAGACTTTTTCTGTATAGAAAAAGGAGTTTGTGAATGTTAATATTTTCATATATTGGCAGTAAGTATTTTGCGAGGCTCTTTAGGAGGAAAGCGATGATGAAAAAAGGTAGTGTACTACTTATAGTTGTAATGAGTATATCTATACTATTAATTGGCTGTAGCATAGGGAAAAAAGATATGAATGAAGATTTTGGTTTTGAGAAAGCACAAAGGATTGAGGTTTTGTCAGAGGGAAATCCAAGCTTGGTTTTGAAAAAAATTGATAGTAAAGAGGAAATCATTGAATTCGTTCGCTCACTTAAAGTTGATAAATGGGTAAATGAGGATACTCCTACAAATGCAGAACAAGAGTATATTTATGAAATGTATCAGGAGGATACACACAAGCCTGGAGATTCTCAAGAAAAGAAGCTTGAAGAAATTGCTACAGTTATTACATATAAAAATAGTCCTTATATTAGTTTTACAGCAAAGGAATTAAACGTGAGCTTCAAGGTTCCAGAAGAAGTAGCAAAGGAACTTTCTAAAATTCCTTAATAACAAATTCTTAAATAGTGTAATAGATTGTGTAAGTTGAAATGGTGCTTTGCTTCAATAAGGAGCAAAGTATTTTTTTGTTTAATTGGTAAAAAAATTTTAAAAAAAATCAGGTGTTTTGAAACTTTTTTCATGTCCAGATAGCTCTAATTAAGTGAAAGGAGGGATTACAACGTGAAGCATGATCTACATACAGTGAAACGAGCGATTAAAGGGGACGCAGCTGCATTTGAGGAATTGCTATTTCTTGAAGAAAAAATGCTCTATTATAAAGCTCTTTCTTATGTTGGAAATAAGGAAGATGCTCTGGATGCGATACAAGAGGCTGCATGCAAAGCGTTTCTATCAATAGGTAAATTGAAAAATCCAGAGTATTTTTCAACATGGTTATTTAAAATTCTTATTCATGAGTGCTATAACCTATTGCGAAAACGAAAACAAATTATCCCATATGAAGAAAATGAACTGCTAAAGAAATTAGATAAAAAGCAAGACAAAGAGATAGAGTCCTTTCATTTAAGTGAGGCATTATCGACACTTAATACATCCTATCAAACATCTATTATCTTATTTTACTATCATGACTTATCAATTAAAGATATTTCCGAGGTAATGGAAAAGCCAGTTGGGACGGTAAAAACCTATTTACGCAGAGCGAAGAAAAAATTAAAAAGTGAGCTGGAAAGGAGCTATAAATTAAATGGAAAAATCACATAATCGGTTTGATGAGTTTCCAAAGGAACAAGTTCGATCAGCGATTCAAATGGGGATTGCTCAAGCAGAAGAACAAATGAAAAACAAGGTGAACACTCCTTATCGCAATCGAAAAAATAATAAAAAACGTAAGGTGATTTATGCTCTTGGTAGTGTTGCAGCTGCTTTTGGGCTATTGATTGGTTCATCTTACTATTCTCCGGTTCTAGCGAGTAATTTGGCGCAAATACCGCTTATTGGCTCTGTATTCGGTGATTCTGATTTAATAGGGTTACAGCAGGCACAAAAAAAGGGATTAACAACAGAGGTTGGAGAGACACAGACAATCAATGGAATTTCCGTAACGCTTGATGAGATTTTATATGACCAAAATAATATTACAATCGGGCTCATTATTGAATCTGAAAAGGAGCTTGGGGAGCATTATTTTGGTGCTGGTATGGATTTTACGATTGACGGTGAATTACCTGACGGCTCCTCTGGTGGATACAAGGAGGAGAGTCAATCTGCAACAACAAAAACTGCAATTCAGACGATAACCGTAACCGATGATATGCCGAACGCTTTCGAGCTAGGATTAATTTTGCATGGGGAAAACGGAGAAAATTGGTATTTCTCAACGCCAATCAAAAAAATAACAGACATGAAAAAAGTTCCTATTCACCATTCACAAAATGTTGATGGCATTCATCTTACAGTCACAGAATTAGCTGTAAGTGATACAGGTGTTAGCGTATCTTTCGAGAGTTCTGAAGAAAAAACGGATTTTGAACAGAGTCGTGCAGGTGATATAGAATTTCTTATGGTTGATCAAAACGGAAATGAAATCACAAGCCATTCTGGTGGAGTAGAAGGTAAAAAGGTAAAAGACCATCTTGTTTATAAAAGCAACAAGCAGTTTGATCCAATTGATTCTACTGTTACAGAATTAACGATTACACCTTATATCGAAACACCAACAGGTAAAGGTGGAGAAGAATATGATCAAAATGGTAAATCAAAAGAGATAGAGTTTAAAGGTGATTCATTACAGAAAGTTGAGTTTGAGTCGTTTAAGGTGAATATCCCAAAATAAGTTTAAGAGCTGATTTTTCAGCTCTTTTCTCTTTGCATTTAATTGTAAACAATTTAGGTGAGGCTTAAGAAGGAAATGTTAAATAAATGGAGAATTATTATTTGATAGGAGATTGTTTGCCCCGTCTCGATTCACGAAATAGTTTATTCTTAATAGGATTAAACGTAATAAATAAAATGGATGAGAGTAAGTAAGTGGATAAACTTAGGTTCAATTTAAATATACTTGTGAAGAGTTTCACAATTACAAAAGGGATATTGAAAATATTGCATTACAATCTAGATAAAGAAAAAATCAAATTCCAGAGGTTACTATGAAAAATAAACCAATATATGTTGAGATACCGATAAAAGCAAAAGTAAATGAGGTATGGCGAATGACTCAAACGCCTGAACTCCATGAACAATGGGATTTAAGATTTTCTTCTATTACGTATTTACCGAAAAAAACAGAAGATGAGCCACAATCCTTTTTATATGAGACAAAAATAGGCTTTGGTTTTACCGTAAGCGGCTGGGGAAGAAGTGTCGGTACCCACAATAAAAATGATGGCACAAAAACTTCTTCCCTTCACTTTGGTACAGAACAAAAAATATCTCCAATTAAAGAAGGGAAGGGGTATTGGCAATATATACCGACAGAAAATGGGACAACGTTCCTGACCCAATATGATTACGAAATGAGAAATGGCTTGTTTGGGCGATTTATTGATTTCTTTTTCCGTCCGATTATGGGCTGGGGGACTGCACTAAGCTTTGATGTATTAAAACGTTGGCTTGAAACGGGGGAACAGCCGAGAACACAGTATATACGTTTCTTTAGTAATAGCTTCTTAACATTTCTATTTTTCTTCGTTTGGTTATATCACGGTCTTATCCCAAAAATTGTTGCTACCCATCCTGTAGAACTCTCTTTACTCACAAGCATAACATCACTTGATGGGGGATTTGCTGTGAATTTAGTTAAGGTAATTGGAATGATGGAGATTATATTCGGGTTTGTCTGGCTGATTTATCGGAGGAAAAGATATTTGTTCGCCCTTCAGCTTATTGTATTTCCGATTTTAATGATAACCACTATTCTTGCAGACTCATCACTTTGGTTACATCCGTTTAACCCGATAACCTTTAATTTGAGTCTTTGGTTTCTATCACTAATTGGTTTCTTACTAGCTAAAGATTTACCAACTTCGACAAACTGTAAACGTACTAGAAAGGTTTGATAATGTGTCAATTTACCGTGAGCTTTTAGGTGAGAACTTTTCAAGACTACATCCTAAGCTGCAAGAACGTTATGATCTTACAATAAATAAGACTTTTTATGCTTCGGGAACGATGTTAAACATAGAGAGCGGAAAGTGGTGGATAAAGCCGTTCTTAAATTTGGCAACCCGTTGGAAGTTTTTATTTCCTGAAGAGGGAAAGAATGTCCCTTTTACAATTAAAAATAGTTGTAGAAAATGTATGAATGGTGAAGACGAAATTTATTGGGAGCGGATGTTTTATTTTGATAAGGCTATAAGACATTTTAATGCCTTTATGACAATTGATTCAAAGCGAAAGGTTGTAAAGGATTATTTAGGAGAACCGAGCCTGTTTTATTCAGATTTGCATTTTGAAGTCACAGATAAAGGTTATTTACGCATTAAATCTGGGAGTCAGCGAATCGTTATTTCTCAACTAGAAATTCCGATTCCCCACCTATTCCAAGGAGTTGTTGATGTTGAGGAAGGATATGATGACGTAAAGGAAGTATATACGATAAAAGTGACGATACGAAATCGATTGATAGGAAGGCTGATAGCTTATGAAGGGATTTTTAAGCCCGAAGATTTATAGTTCAATTACTCTAGGTGGAATGGGGCTATTTGTTACATGTAGTTTTTTAACAGATGAGCCTTATTTATTAATGCTTACGGTTGCTCAACTCGTTTTTATCCCAGTCATGCTTCAGATGATCCTGGATTTAAAAAAGCTACATGTTTTTTTCATATGGTTAGGAATGCTTTCCATAGTATTATTGCATGTCTTTACGTCGGATATTGGGCAGCTTGTCTTTTCTTCTTTGTATTTTATTTTTACCGTTTTTGTAGCATTATGTGGTTTATATCGATTTTTAAATCGCGGATTTGTAAACTGGGCAGAAATTTCAATTGATATAGGTATGATGTATTTATTTATAGGTGGTGGATGGTTATTTATTTATCAGAATGGAATTGATATGGGCTTTAGTCCTCTTATTAATTGGCTTACAGCTATTCATTTTCATTACTCTGCATTTTTATTGCCGATATCTATCGGATTGCTCGGTCGCATGCAAATGTCCCGATTATACCGTTGGATTGTATCCTTTGTTATAGCAGGGCCTTTACTAGTAGCTATAGGGATTACATTTTGGCCGTTTCTAGAATTTTTTTCCGTGCTGCTTTATATTTTTGCGATATATAGTCTAGTATATCTAGCATTTAAAACAAGATTTCCTAGTCTTTTACAGGCATTATTTGTTCGCTTATCATACAGTGCATTGAGCATTACGATTTTATTCTCATTTCTTTATGCAGCAGGAAGAGCGTTTGGGATATGGTATGTAGGGATTGATTTTATGCTAACCTTTCACGGTATATTTAATTGTTTACTGTTTGGACTTTTAGGTTTAATAGGTTGGGCAATTAAGGTACCAAAATCAAAGCAGCATGGTTGGAGTTTCCCAGTTAGTCAAATTCGTGGCAAATTAAAAGTAGATGACACATATGAGCAAGGGCTTGTTGAGCATTTAAATGTTTTCGTAGATACAAAGGTATTGCCAAGTACGATTATCGATTTTTATGAACATACTGAACGATATCGATTATTTTCTTCAGTAAGGTGGGCTGCCTGGTTTAAGCCCTTCTTACTAATTTATAAGCTGTTTAGTGTTCAAATGCAGCAATTAAATTTGCCGATCTCAAGTAAGACGACTGAGATGAAAGGGGAAATATTCGCAGTTGATCCATTAATGGATGGAAGGAAAAACCCTCGGGCATGGGTAAGAAAAGTTAGGCAAAATACTGTCTTTACAGCAATTTATTCCTATCACGAAAATATGGGACGGACATATATGAATATTGCCCTTCCACTTCCCTTTTCGACTATGATTGGGATTCTACAGCTTAATGAAATCAATGGTTCTCTCGTACTTTCAAGTGAGGGAGAAGGGGACCCAGGTATATATTTAGCAATAGGAAAGATGCTTTTTAAGCTACCGTTATCAGAATACTTTTTAATTGAAGAAATTAGGGAAGGAGAGCTTACAGCTACCCATAAAATGCGATTATTCGGAATCCCCTTTTTACTAATTCATTACAGTATAATACGAAGTGAAGTAGCCAGTTAAGTGTTTTAACAAATAATCGTTGAATTAGGGGTAGCTATAGCTACTCCTTTTTTTGGGATATAACAATTACATAAATGATTTATTTCCATTCTAAAACGAAAAATAAATCATATAAATGAAAGGAAATTACTTCTTTTTTCAATAGATAAAACTTGATAAAGGGTATGGAATTTTTCGGATCCTTTCATGGAGGGACGACAATGTTTTATCATGAGGTTCAAGCTGGTGATTCCTTATTTACAATAAGCAGGAGATACGGGGCTGCGATCGATCAGATTCGTCTTGTGAATGGTTTAGCAGAAGCGAATATTGTTCCGGGTCAAGCTTTGCTCATTCCTTTATATACGTATATCGTTCAACCGGGGGATACTTTGACGAGGATTGCAAGAAGGTCTTTCATATCTGTAGAGCGGCTAACACGAGCAAATCCGACTGTTACCTCTGCTACATTACAACCAGGGATGAGATTAACGATTCCTACTATGAATTATCTTGCCTCTACATTAAGCTTCTACGTTGTTCGAAGCCCAGAGCTAGACCGGGCTTTAATCAGTGATTTTGCCCCATATAGTACAGCTATATCTATTTTTGAATATCATTTTGCTAGTAATGGAGATATTGCCAATACGTTAAATGATTTAACAGCCATACAAACAACATGGAGCCATCGGGTCAGACCTCTTGTGACGATCACGAATTTAACAGCAGAGGGCTTTAGTCCTGAACTTGTTCACCAAGTATTAAACAATCCAACAGCAAGGACGAACCTTGTGAATAATATTGTTTATTTAGTGACAAATAGAGGGTATGGTGGTGTGAATATCGACTTTGAACGCGTTATGGCTGAAGATCGAGATCTCTATACAGGATTTTTACGTGAGTTGAAGGAACGGTTGCAGCCACTTAGAAGCACGCTTACAATTGCTGTTCCTGCAAAAACGAGTGAAGATATTCCATGGCTTAGAGGATATGATTACGGAGGAATAGGCTCTGTTGTCGACTTTATGTTTATCATGGCTTACGATTGGCACCATGCGGGAAGTGAGCCAGGACCTGTTGCTCCCATAACTGAGGTACGGAGAACAGTGGAATTTGCGATAAGATATGTCCCTCGTAGAAAAATTATTGTTGGCACACCTTTATATGGATACGATTGGATGATTCCGTACATACCGGGAAGGGCTGCGCCAGCAATTTCAAATCAAGATGCGATCGATACCGCAATGAGACATCAATCACCGATACAATATTCAACTGAATTTGAATCACCATTTTTCCGTTATACCGATCAACAAGGAGTCACACATGAAGTTTGGTTTGAAGATGTGAGAAGCATGGGGGCAAAAATGTCCCTTATTCAAGAATATGGATTAGAGGGGTTAGGGGCATGGCAGCTAACATTGGGCTTTGCACCAGGACCTTGGCTTTTAACGAAATTTTTTACAATTAGAAAGGTATAAAAATGAGAAATCGTTTCAAGGTGCTTTTCTAAAAAATGTATTGAATAGACAGTCGTTGTATTGTAATTAGCATATAACAAAGCAAAACTCGCTATAGTCTGAATTGAACCAAAAAAGAGTTAGACATATATATTTACTTTATGACCTGATACGGTATTCTACTACTGGTCTCAGGTCATTTAATTTTTTCTTTTATAATTGATGTAGTAATAAATATAATCGTACAATCCCTGTATAAAATGCTCAATACCCACAAATTCTCTGAGATAAAGGAATTCTGTCTTAAGGATGCCAAAGAGGTTCTCGATAACGGCATTATCGAGACAGTTCCCCTTTCTGGACATGCTTTGTATAATATTCCTGTCTTTAAGAGTTTTCTGGTACTTAGCCATCTGATCTTAGTGTGGATCATCTTAGCCTCTGGATTTAAAAACTCTAGTGCTAGTTCAAGCATGTCTCCTGCTAGATCAAAAGAGGGCGAAACGTAACAGTTTATGAGACGACACCTCACTATTAGAGAGAGATTGAGTTTCTGACCGAAAAGAATAAGAATAACTTCCCATGCTTTAAGAGCCATTTCGTAATTTTTTAAAACTATCCATGTTACTAAACCAATAGGCTACAAAGTAAATGACTAAAAAAATAAAAAAGTCATAAATTGTGGACCATCCTTTTGGATTATAAAAATCAATCAATGCAAAAAAATTCATCCCTCCGAAAGCTGCAATTGCAGCAAAAATTAACCCTTTTAAAAGTGGCCTATTTCTTGGTTTAATTTGAAGAACTAACATAACTGAAACAGGAGCTAAAGATAAATGATAGGGGAGAAATAATACAGGAGATATTGGTAAGAATTTCATCGGGTAAGACCACAACCCATAGGATAAGGCAATAAGGTCAATGATTAGTGATAAAATGATGGTTGCAAAGCCTCCCATTAGAAGCCGACCTGTACTTTCCTTATCTCTTAAAAGAAACCAAACTATCCAAGGAATAATAAACAGTCCGAGCCCAAACCACCATTGCCATGTAAACATAAAGTCATTAACGACTGCTTCGGACATCAATTTATTCGCTTTAATTAGTTGTTCGTAGCCAATTTCAGTTTGTTTTATTCCTTCTTTAAAATCCATTCTTCAAATCAACTCCCTTACATCTTAAATATATTTAATTTTTTTAATCCATCTCTTTATCCCTGTATTTGTTTGACTTTATTGTATCTTTTGCGAATTATTTTCTTTTTATGTATATGACAAACTTGGAAACAGGCAAACCTTCTAACCTTCCAGACTGGCTCTTCAATCTTTGAATCGTTTCTCTATGTCATTTAGGTATTTTCCAAACTTAAAAAAATACTAATAAAATTACAACAAGGAACTGGGACTGCAAGCATTCAATAAATGGTTTCAGAAAAAAAGTGAAAAAGCAAAGAATAGTGTTATTATTCTTTTTCAACCCAAAAGTTATTTTCTTGTTACACTAAACGGCCACTTAGTTGAACTAGAATAAGCGATACTTCTTAATTGAAGTATCGCACCCTATAGTTAAAGTAAACTGCATCACAATCTCTATTTTCATAACAACACCAAACGCTTCCAATCAATAGGAGTGTTTGGTTTTAAATTCAATTTTGTATTGTTAGAAAGGTTTCTCCATTCTTTAACAAGAACTGAATTGTATATTTATCATTTTGTATCTGTTCTTTTGTTTCCTGTAAAGATAAATATTCCTGTATCTTCACTTCAATGTAACTTCTAATTTCTTCAGATGGCTGTTTCTCAAAATCCGTTTTAATATCAACATAAGTATGCCCTTTCTTTACAATATAAGATAATCCTGTCAGTTGATAGGTAGATTTCCCTTCCATTGAATCATAGATATCAGTTGCTATAGTCCCCCAGCGTTCATCTTGTCTGCGATGTTCAAGGTTAAAAGTATTTACTTCAATATCCTTTATTGGTAAATTTTGTGCCTCTATTTCTTTTTTGATATCCGAAATGATGTCAGTTGATTCTTGAATATGGTCTGGCATATCAAGTATAAGAATATTTGTAGACTTAAGTCCTGCTAATTCATAATCAGCTTCTTCAGCATATCCATATGATGTAAATACATTCTTTACAATCTCACGTGCATTATCAAAAAGACGGTTTATTTCTTCATCTGAATGTGTTTCAGGTATTTCAGGTGCTTCTGAAACCTTTAATTTAAATTCGTCGTAGCCATTATCATATAATAAATTTCTTACTTTCGGTTCGAGGTCATCTTTAGCTTGTTTCAATGTTGAGTCCTTCAAAATGAGAGAAATTTCAATTGTATATGGAGACAATGTTGTCCCTACAGAATTAACCGTATATCCTTCCTTTTCTACTAATTCAAAAAGTTGTTCGTTTATATCGGGATTATCTTGACCATTTGAATAACTAGAATTGATTGAAATTGGTAAGATTTTTTCTACTATCTTTGCCATTGTTTTCGAATAGAACGGTGATGTGATGATAAGCAGCATACATATAGCGGCAGTAATCCATCTATATGGTTTGAAATTTCTTTTTTTCCTTTTATCAACGTTTTGTAAAATTCTACTTCTAAGTTGAGCTTTCGATTTTTCTGTTATTTTAAGTTCTTCCTCTAAGCCCCTAAATTGTTCATCAGAAAAGTTCATTCGTAACCCCTCCTTTTATTAATTGATTCTTCAATTCAACTAACGCCCTTTTTAGCGTCATTTTCACTTTACTTTCTGACCAATTTAGGATGAGGGCTGTTTCTGTTGTTGAAAATTCTTTTAGCTTCCGTAATATAATTACTTGCCGATAAGAGGGTTTTAATTGTTGAATTGACTTATATAATTGCTCGTTTTGAACATTCATTGTTACAATTTGTTCTGGGATGGGCTTGTCGTCTGCCTCTCTCATTGTTAAACCTAAATAATGTCTTAATGGGTGTTTTTTCCGAAAATAGTCTTTTGTCACATTATGTGCAATGGAATATAACCACGTTTTCACTGATGATTTTCGTTTAAATTGGTGTTGATTTCTAAATGCCTTTATGAAAGTTTCCTGTGTTAAATCCTCTGCTTGTTGATAGTCTCGCACCATTAAAAGTATAAAGGTAAGAATCGCTTGACCATATTTATCAAACCATTCCGTTAATTCCTCCTGTTCCAAATCTCTTCCCCCTTTTTTACACACTTAGACGCGAATTAAAATAAGTTCGTCACGTTTTTAATAATTATAGATTAAAAAATATACAGTATCCTAAACAAAAAGCGATTCACAATCTGTGAATCGCTTTGATGGATTTCAACTATTAAAAAATAATGTTAAATGTTATGTTGTAATTCACTAAAGCTCGAAGAAATATTTTTTGTGCAGTTTATTATAAATGCATCCGAAAACGAAATCCTTTAGATTTCATTCAAGACTTTTAATTGCGTGAGGTGGGTTTGTATTTCGATGGAAGTTAAATGAAGGTGGTTGTAAAATTAAGAGACTTTATAACCACCATTTTGGTTTATATAATAACTAGTTTATTTAATTGTTTAAGCAAGCTTCTCTTAAAAAGATACTATTTCTAAGGTACATTAAAAACTTCAAAAAACCAACTAACAGCCAGTTAATAGCGATTAGTTGGGTAATCGTTCAAATTCTATTTTACACAGCGTAACAACAAATCACTTCGTTAAAAAGTTTTCTGTATAATACGGACGAGCCTCTGAACTAAACGCGACACCGACTCCAAGCCGTTCAAAATCTTTTTGCAGTATATTTTCGCGATGACCAAGTGAATTCATTAAGCCTTCATGGGCAAAGATGCTGCTAGTTTGCCCTGTGGCAAGGTTTTCGCCAGCCATTCGATACGTAATATTGTCTTCAGTCATCCGATCAAACGGAGATTTTCCATCTAAATTGGTATGGCTAAAGTAGTTGTTATCTGCCATATCCTGACTATGGTCACGAGCGGTTTCTCGTACAGATTCATCCCAGCTAAGTACGGAAAGGCCATGTGTCACTCTTGCAGCATTAGTCAAATCAAACAATTGGTATTCAAAGCCTTCCTTTAACTTTTCACTTGGAACAGGATAGAAATTTTCTCGTTGGTTTTCAAGCTCCTCACTAATAATTTGTATCGCTGTCACAGTATGATTCTCATGCTTATCATAAAAGATGGTTACATAATTTTGATCGATCAGGAATGTATCATATTCTTCATTGTTTTGAATTTGATAAGATACGAATCCTTTCTGAATGCTTGTAAGTGGTTCATTTGTTTTCGCTAGAACCGCGTCTCTTGGGCTTTCGAAGGAAATTCCCAGTTTCGTTGATACTAAATCCTGGTTTGTATATAAGCCGGCTACCTTATTTTCATCATCATAAGCGACCATGAAGAAATTCTGGTAATTTTCATGATATGCATCCCAATCTACCCCATATTCATTTAGGGATGATCGTTTTGCTGTTCCTACTTTCTGTTCAACTTCTGAACGTGTATCACCAATTTCTACATTATGAACAGAAAAGGACTGTTCGGTCGGAGCTTCTAGCTTAGGAGGATCGACAACTTGTTGTTGTTCCTCTTCCTTTTCCGGTGAAGCTTGCATCAGTTCCTGAAACATCAGCTGAATTCCATTACTCACTTTATTTACAGCAGAGATTACTTCAGGATTTTCCTTTATCTCTGTAATATCAGTACGTATCTCATTAACGACTCCTTGAATCCCATCTTGTTGAAAGGGTCCCCCATAAAAATACCAAAAACCACCCGCAACCAAAAGCAATGCAACAATATTTTGTACTTTCGGCAATCATGACACTCCTGTCTTATATTTTAATTCATTACGAATTTAGAGAATATGTTATTCGAAACTAAAAGTAGTTCAATTCAATAACACCTTTATAAACTTCGACGTAATTAATGCTTATTATAACGTCTATTTATGAAAATTTGATGAAAAGACTTCAAATGTTAGCCCTGCACTTTCGTTAATACTATCCAAAAAACAAGTAGATCTACAACTATTTCGCATTTCTCTCTATAAAAAATTCTTGAAACAAAGGTTGGCATAATTAAGAGAGGACTATTGCTTTTATTGCCTTTTTTTGTGGGATTTATTATATTTAGGTGTTGTGAGTTTGGAATTGGAAAAAATTTCAGGTTATGAATTGGTTTTAGAAAGGTGGAGATTTACCTTGAAGGAGTCAGGAAATTCTAATGAGTTTGATACGATAATTCATGCAATTGACCAATTAATTGAAGAAGATGCAAAGGCCTTTTTAAAAATAATATACGCTAGATTTAATCTATTTGAAAAAGGTAATGGAGCTTATACGAGTGAACGACTAATTGATGATGTACTAGCTACATTTAAAAAGATACCTAAAGTAAATGAGATAAGAGAAAAAAGGAATCTGAAAAACGAAAAGAATGACATCATAAAAGGTTTATATGAGGCTCATTTGCCTGTGAGCAATCTTACAAGTTCAATAGAATTTTATAAAAAATTAGGGCTAGAAATAGCTTATAAGAGTGATAAGCTAGCCTTTTTCTGGATTGAAAAAGGAGAAAGCTGGTTAGGACTTTGGGAAACTGATAAAGTGAAAACACCTTATCATGCCTCTTTAAGGCATATTGCGTTTAAGGTTGAGTTTGAGGACATAAAAAAAGCAAAGCAATGGCTAGAGCAGAGAGGCATTTTAGTACGAACCGCCTTTGGGTTTACACCTGAGAATCAACCACTTGTTTTACCGAACAATCCTCAAGCACATGCTGCTATTTACTTTGATGATCCCGATGGAAATTCAATCGAACTAATCACACCGTTAAGATTAGACTTTGACGAAGATTTTAGCATGATGACATTAGAGGAATGGATTAAAAAGAAGAATGAACTAGAGTGAAAGTTTATGTCATTAATTTCGTAAAGAAATATAAGGTTAAAGCTTGGTTTTATTTATTTTTACTATAAAGTAATAGAGCAAAAGAGCGTTATAACAAATTTGTTCGCAAAATGCTTTAGAGGAAGGCTTTTTATTTACACTATACAATCTAATAAGTGTTAAATCAGAGCATGGCGCTGTCCAGGCTCTTTTACTTTAAAGAAAGCAAAAACCTTTATTGCTCTCTAATCGTCTAATGTATGAAAGGAGCAGATTGCCTTGGAAGAGAGTATAACTCAGGACATTATCATAAATGACAGAGAAAAAGTATTAGATCAATTAATGGACAAATACGGTAATTCAATATTGCACCTAGCCTATTCCTACGTTGGTAACCGAGAGATTGCCGAAGACCTTACTCAAGAGATCTTTGTGAAATGTTATCAAAAATTAGATCAGTATCAAAAAAGGTCTTCTTTAAAATCGTGGCTATGGAGAATCGCTATAAACCATTGCAAGGACTATCTAAAAAGCTGGCATTATAAACATATCATTATTTCTGATGAACAAGCAAAACGTACATCAAGTGGAGAAAGAGTGGTTGAACATGAAGTTATTCAAAAATATGAGGATGAACAATTAGTTCATACAGTAATGGGTTTACCAGATACATATAGGGAAGTTTTGTATTTATACTATTTTGAGGAACTAACAATTAAGGAAATATCCAATTTAATAAATGTGAATCAAAATACGATTAAAACAAGGCTTAAGAAAGCAAAGGAAATTTTAAAAGATCGCTTGGAGGGAAAAGCATGGAAGAGCGTTTAAAGCAGCTAAAAAATGCAATGCGAAGTACAGTATTGAAGGATTTAAATTTTACCGAAGAACAAAAAAAAACGATTAGACAGCAAATAAGACAGCTACCTGAAGCTACTGAAGATGAGCTCCTTTTAGCCGTATTTCAGCTATTAAAGCAAAAGCGATCAGGTTTTGAGTTGAGTAGACTAATCCGTGCAAGGGGGATTGGAAAATTCGAAAATGATGAGGGCTTTCTATATATGTATTTGCATAAATTTGAGCATAAGGGTTACTTGAATACATACTGGGAAGAACCTGATGTTAAGTATTATCGGCTTAATAACAAAGGGATGCAATTACTGAAAAAGCTTGAAATTAAAAGCGATGGCAAAGCCTATTTTTTAAAAGAGATATTGGAGAGGTAAAGAAGATGAGTCATTTTAAGGAGCGTTTTTTAGCGGAAGTATTGCAAAACATAAAATCAAAAGAAGCGAAGGAGGTCGTATACAAGGAGTTAAACTATCATGTGAAAATGTCCAAGGCAGAATTAGTGGCAAAGGGAGAGAGTGAAACTGATGCTGAAGAAAAAGCTATCAAGAAAATGGGGAGTCCTACAGATCTAGGAATTCACTTTAATAAGCTATATCGTCCTATTTTTGATTGGAAACTTTTTGGACTTTTTATCATCATTATTTTAATGGGTTTGCTCCCACATGTAAATGTAGATCATTACTCGATAAATCTACTGTCTAAACAATTGATCTTTATTGTATTAGGGATTATCACAACTATTATCGTTATGTTTATTGATTATAGAAAAATAAAAAGCATAGGCTGGCTTTTTTTAATAGTGGCGTTTGGATTATTGCTTGTTCTTAACTATTTACCAAATGTAATAGTTAATGGAGTTGGGTATTTTAGCCTTGTTGTCATTATGATTAGTGGGAGTTCACTTTTGCCGCTGTTTTTAGTATTTTGGGCTTTCTATTTATCTAAGGAGAAGCCTAAGCTGCTCGTAGTATTAGGTGTTTACCTACCCTCTGTATTTTTGTTTTTGCGCTTACCAAGTTTTACGGATGCATTTATTTACTCAGTCATGGTACTAGCTTTATTGTTTTGTAGTTCAATTAGTAAGAAGGCAATTTATTCAACCATTGTCGCTTTTTTAGGTCCAATTTTGATCGGTGCATATTTCTATTTGTTTGCCGGTGGATATCATAAGCAAAGATTACTCGGATTTTTAAATCCTTATGATGACACCAAAGGCTCGGGTTATATGTATATCATGTTAAAGGATTTACTATCAAAGGGTGGTTTGTTTGGAAATCAAGAGCAACACGGTTTTACGGCTGACATGACAACAGATTTCGCTTTTGCTAATATTACGTATTTTTATGGGTGGATTTTAGCAGGGTTCCTCTTGGCTCTAATTGCGTTATTATTATTTAGATTAATCGTTGTTTCAACGGAAATAAAAGACCCATTCGGTAAACAACTGATACTAGGAATATGCTCATTACTCTCCGTCCAATTTGTGTACAACGTTGGAATGATTCTTGGTTTTTTACCGATTATATCGATGTCACTCCCTTTTATTAGCTATGGATTAAACGCAACTCTCTTAAATTCTCTTCTTATAGGAATTGTATTAAGTGTGTATCGGAGAAAGCATTTAGTTGTTAATTTATAACAATGTTTTGACATTATGTCCAGAACGGTATTCAAAAGCGAATGCCGTTTTTTGTGTTTCTTTTTGAATTTACCAATCAGATAAATTTATTCTATATGGTATAATAAGGAAAAAGGTATGTTTTTGCTAAGATGATAAACAATGATTTTCGATTTATTGCATAAACGCTATCCATCATTTAAAAGGTCAATTAAGCGGCTATTAAGGGAATGGGGGAATAGGTGTGAGGAAAGGGAAAGAAAATCGTGAGAAAAGCAAAATTGATACTGATGATGCCTGGAATCGAACCTTTTATGGAACCCCGACAATAGGTGGATTTCTTGTTGTCATCATTGTTGTTCTTTATCTGTTATTTAATTAATGACATTCAACTAGTATGGCGTTAATCTATCTTGATTGACGCTATTTTCATAGAGTGATTGTAAAAACTTATAAAAGGAAACAAGGTTTATATACGGATAGGTTAGGAGGGATTCGTTTCTATTTATATCATGCAGTCATCGAGCAAAATAGCGATATTCACATAAGTCCACAAAATGCTCTAGATAGCGGCTTGAGCATTCGTACTGCAACGTGGAGGTACACAAATGGTGGCGATTTATTTCCTGAAATCACTGAGCTTTTGAGACCAGCAACCTCTCCAAAATGGCTTGATTTTAAAATCGCATTTGGTGCTGAGCTCGTCCCATCAGCAAAACCTTATTTTAGATTTCCACTATTTAGTGACAAAATTTTCGTATTCAATCAGGAGCTATCGGATGATTTATTTGCTTATGTTGAGGATGAATATATGAAAGCAGAGACTGGTGGTGGCTACTTTACTAAGGGACTACCTTCAAAGGAGGAGCTAGTAAAACAATATTGGGAAAGCATGATGACTGTTGATGGCTACTTGAAGGAAAAGCCATATAAGGAACCTGAAATATTAATTTTTGAACAAGTCCCAAAGACATTACTTGAGTATATAAAATAGATGACACCGGACATAAGGAAGAGGAGTATGTTAGATGATGAGATTATCATTTCCATTATATTTCTGTGCAATGTATCTGTTTCAGGTCGTAGGTTACTTTTCTCTTTTTGATAGTTTA
Source organism: Metabacillus sp. 22489 (assembly GCF_052044855.1). NCBI lineage: Bacteria > Bacillati > Bacillota > Bacilli > Caryophanales > Bacillaceae > Metabacillus > Metabacillus sp. 22489. The sequence goes on along the minus strand of NZ_JBQENT010000042.1, from coordinate 5,739 downwards.
GGATTCTGGCAATATATAATTGCCCCAATACCGCTTATCCTTTTATTCTGGTTATTTGAAGGATCAAAGCTTACCGAGAAGGAAGTTGGAAAAGGAACAGGCGTTTTAATCATAGCCTCTGCGCTTATCGTTGGCTTAATTATAGATACGATTACTTTCGTGTAATTTGCTTATTTAGCTAGTTATTTCTACAATAATAAGAGATGGATTTTTTGAAAAATATCAGTTTTTAGAAATGTACTCTTGATGCTAATAGGGGTTAAATATGATAAACAAAATAAAGGCTTGGGCGAAAAGCTTAAAGCGGCAGATTTTTATTCTTTACTTTGCTTGTAAGGATGAAAGAATGCCTTTGTATGCAAAAGTCTATACTGCTTGTGTCGTCGCATATGCGTTCAGTCCGATTGACCTCATACCGGATTTTATCCCGATCCTTGGGTATTTAGATGATGTTATTCTCATTCCGCTTGCGATATTGCTTGCACTAAAAATGATTCCGAAGAATGTATTATGGGACAGTGAAGCTTTGGCTGAACAAAGGATGAAGGAGGGTAAGCCGAAAAACTGGATAGTTGGCTCAATAATTATCATGATTTGGCTTGCTTTTGCAGTATGGGGTGGAATGAAACTGTATTTATTTTTTAGCTAATACATCTGTTTAAGCAAGAGGGTTTGCTTATTCGATAGATTGAGATAAGCTAAAGCACTACAATGAAAAAGTGAAGGTGTTATGATGAAGCTAGAAGAGTTTGCAATTGGTCAGGAGTTTAAAACAAAATCAATCCAATTAACAAAAGAAACTATTATGGAGTTTGCGAGAGAATTTGATCCGCAATATATGCATGTAGATGAGGAAAAGGCAAAGCAGGGAAGATTTAATGGAATCATTGCATCAGGTATCCATACTTTAGCGATTTCTTTTAAGCTTTGGATCGAAGAAGGTAAGCATGGTGAAGATATTATTGCTGGCACGGAAATGAATCAGATAAAATTTCTAAAACCAGTGTTTCCAGGGAATGAATTATATACGATCGTAAAGGTTCTTGATAAGAAAGTAAATCGAAGTCTAACAGGAATTCTTACTGTATTGTTATCCACATACAATGAAAAAGATGAAAAAGTTTTTGAAGGTGAACTGTCAGTATTAATTAGGAGATAAAGGTGCTGGTGCTTTCTCGAAATTACTGTACATAGTTGGAAAAAAGTTTCTTAATAAAGGTTTCCTGCTTTTCCGAAAAATAGTTCTGAAATGACAGTTGATTTGACTATTAATTGGCTTATAAGTAAAGAAAACTCGCTATAGTTGAACTGCACCCCAATTGTTAATTGTGTCTAACAATTGGGGTGCAGTTCATAGTATTAGCGAGTTTTCTTTATTAGAATACTGGATTTTTATTCAACAAATGAACCCGTTCTTGTAGGTACATATCTTCACAAACTCAAAATTGTATGTCCCTATTAAGAACAAAATGATACATACAGATACCTGTAATTTAATTTACATATGATTAGGATGAATTCAATTCAATTAAATGTCTGATATAGCTACTTTAAGATAAAAAAGCTCTCTATCTAACCCATATTACAATAGATTTTTTGGGTTGGTTAAACAAATTTAAACCAATATTCTTAAACTTTCCTTTAAAATAGCGTTCCATATTGTAGGAAAGATAACTAATATACTTCAGAGAATTTAAAAAAGAGGTTTTGTAGCATGACTATGGACCAATTTATGACTTATTAAATAAATAACTAGAAAGAAAGGGAAGGACCAAATGGAATTCCAACCTCGGTATTCGTAATATCCTAGCCAAAAAAATAAGGGTTCAGCTAGGAATGCTGTCATAGCCGCAAAAATTAAACCTTTAATAATTGGACGAACCTTTGGCTTAAACTGTAGAAAAAACATAATCGTAACTGGCATAAGTGAAAAATCCCATGGAAAATAATCTGGCATAATTGGAACCAGTTTATTATAGTATTTCCATAAGCCCAAGGTTACCCCGATGTAGTCTAACCATGAAGATACTAGCATTGCCCAAAGCCCACCTAATAGTAGACGAGTTTGGCTATCCTTATTTCTAAATATAAACCATACTATCCACGGAACGACCGTTAAAAATAAACTTGTAAACCAGCCAAAAGAAAACACAATATGATCCGCCCATATTTGACTCAACTTTGTATGGGTATCGTCCAGTGTTTTGTATTTTTGGTCAATTAAGTTTTGTATATCTGAAGGAACTATCATTACAACAACCTCCTTTCCCTTATTATGTCCAACTTTTAATTACATACTTGTCATATTTGGATAACCACCCAATATATACAGTTAGTAAATAGGTACTGAAATCTATGTTTAGACTTACGGAAAATTCTGCATATGGTATTTGAAACATCCTTTCTAGCATTACTTATATAAGAAATGTCCTCTAAAATGTTATAATATTCAAAATATATATGAAGAATTACAGCTTGGAGGATTGAGAGGATGAACACAAAACTATGGTTAGCAACTGAGGAAGAGATTCCGATTGTTCATAGAATTATGCTAGAGGCGTTTGAGGAGTATCGGTTTCTAGATGTTCCTTCAAGTGCATTAAATGAACCGATAGAGATGCTCCAAATTTCACTTAATAGCGGTATTGAACAGGCGTTACTGTGCGCGGTAGATGGAGTGCCACTTGGTTCTACAAGATTTACAAAAACTGAGGATTCCTTATATTTTTCTAGAGTATCTGTAACACCTATTGCAAGAGGAAAGGGAATCGCTAAGGCAATGCTATTGTGGCTTGAAACATATGCTAAAGAAAATAGGATGATGAAGCTGGAATGTCGAGTTCGAGCATCATTGCCTAAAAATATTCGTTTATATGAATCTTTAGGTTATAGAGTTACAAAAGAGGAGGCAGTAACAAACCCGAATGGATATTTAGTTAAAACCGTTGTAATGGAGAAGCAGCTTTAAAAAAGTTTTTAGTTAGGCTATATTGAGACTTCTGTAAAGAAGCGTTTCAAAGTGAGAGCCTACCTCGAAAGGCGAATGTTACAATAGGAATTAATTCAATTTGTAACATAAAGTATATCATCTAAAGGTATTGATTACAAATCAGCAAAGGACTTTATTGATGAGCAATGTAATGATACATTTAGCTGATTACTGGAAAATGCTATTGGAAGAAAAATAGTATAGACGATCGGCAGTATACTAAGTTCATCTAATTTATCAAAATCACCCTTTTGAAGCGATTGCTTTAAAAGGGTGATTTTGTTTACACATAAAAACCATCCGGTTGTTAAAGTTCAACATTTTTTCACACATTCTATCATGTGTAAGTCTATTTTTATTTTATACTTAATAGCAGGAGAATTTAACGAGGAGTGAAGGGGTAAAATGTTACCAATTGAAAGACAACAACAAATTTTAACATGGCTGGAAAACGAGGGAACTTTGCGAGTTTCAGAAATTAGTAAAAGACTAGAAGTATCGGAAATGACTGTTTATCGGGATATTAAACCTTTAATTGCCCAGGAAAAGATTTTAAAAACGTCAAATGGTATTACCCTTGTTACACAGACAGATCTTTCTTCAAATCGATGCTCTTACTGCTATAAAGATGCACGGTCAAGATTTTCCGTCCAATTGATAAAAAAGGATCAGCGAATAGAGCAAGCGTGTTGTCCACATTGTGCTCTTCTACGATATAAGGCTATCGAAAATGATGTCTCACAGATGATTTGTCATGATTTTTTAAAGGATACAACAATAAGTGCGAAAACAGCCATCTTTCTTTTGGATGCAGATCTTCATTTGAATTGCTGCAAGCCACAGGTCATTGTTTTTGAATCAATGAAGCAGGCAAAACAGTTCCAAATGGGATTCGGTGGGAGAATCTATCATTTTGCCGAAGCTATACAAGTGCTTATGGAAGATATGCAAAGTGAAACTTGCTGTCATAAAAAGTAAGGAGGGAAAAGCATGGAGTCTATGAAAGTTGATGCAGCTAGTCATAATCAAGAGAAAATGAATAAAAATCATGCAAAAGCCTCCCTATACAAAGTGGTGTGGAGATGGCATTTTTATGCTGGAATTATTTTTGCTCCATTTCTTATGATTCTAGCAATTACTGGTTCTATCTATTTATTTAAGCCGCAGATTGAACAAGTCCTATATCAAGATTATTACGAAGTTACCCCACAAGGAGATCGAATAACGGCTGCAGAGCAAATTGAAGAAGTAAAAAGGCTATACCCTGATGCAGTTGTAACAACATATCGTCCTGGTGAAAATGCTGAACGTTCAAGTGAAGTAGGAATCATTTCCAATAACGAGTCATTGACAGTCTTTATGAATCCATATACAGGGAAGTCTCTTGGAGAATTAAATAATGAAGATCGCATCATGGATAAGATTGAAGAATTCCATGGCGAGTTAATGGCAGGGACGATAGGTGATCGAATTGTTGAATTAGCTGCCTGCTGGGCGATTGTCCTTATAGTTACCGGTCTTTTTTTATGGTTTCCAAGGAAGCGAAAGGATTTATCAGGTGTTCTGTACCCAAGATTAAAGAAAGGGAAAAAGATTTTTAGAAGAGACCTTCATGCTGTACCTGCATTTTGGATAACAGCAGGAATGCTATTTCTGATTATGACAGGATTACCTTGGTCTGGTCTTTGGGGGAATCAATTCCAAACAATTGTCACCAATTCTGGAGCAGGATATCCACCATCTGTTTGGATTGGTGATGCACCTGAATCAATCGTAAAAACAAAGGATATAGCTGATGTTCCTTGGGCTGCTGAAAACTTGGAAGTGCCTAAATCAGACATTCAAGGCTTTGTGCCAATTTCAATTGATGACGTTGTTGATATCGCTGACCAAGAGGGGATGCATCCAAGCTATACGGTGATTTTCCCAAGTGAAAAAGAAGGTGTCTTTACTTTATCTGCTTTTCCTCCAAAAGCACAAGATGAGGCGACTATCCATATTGACCAATATTCTGGTGCCGTTCTCGCTGATTATCGATATGACAACTACGGTTTAATAGGAAAAATCGTTGCTTGGGGAATCACGCTACATAAAGGCACTCAATTCGGTTTCATTAACCAAATCATTAGCCTGCTTATTTGTTTAGGGATTATTCTTGTTGCAGTTAGTGGATTTTATCTCTGGTGGAAACGAAAGCCAAAAAAAGGATTAGGTGCACCAAAAGCTATAAGTGCAAAGAAAATGAAGCTCTTCCTCATATTGATGATCATTCTCGGAATCGTGTTTCCTTTAGTTGGTTTATCACTTCTCGTTGTTTTTGCGATAGACTGGCTAATCATTAAAAGAATCCCTAAAGTTAGGAATTTTCTAAATGGATAATTTCATATGGAAAAGGTGGCTTTCGCAGTGAATAAAAAAAGATGTATTCTGCTAATCGTTATCATAAGTACTTTGTTTTTAAGTGCTTGCTCCCTTAAACAGGATGTTGAAAAGCTATATAAAGAAACGTCTAAGTATACTAACCTTTCAAAAGAGGAAAGAAAAGAAATTGTTAGAAAGATGAATGATAGACGATTGGGAATAGATAATAAGGGTAATGAAGGATAATATAATTTACTCCCTAATAAATAAAGGGAGTGTAATATTAACTGTGTAAGTAAGGAATGCGTACGGTTCCTTACTCACACAGTTTTTTATTTGATAGAATAATAAGTATAAAGCTAAAGGAGTGGTTTCAGTGGGGAAATTGA